>CALVQL010000019.1 GCA_944358235.1 uncultured Bacilli bacterium | reverse complement strand
TTCATCGTTTAGGTGAATTCGATGAAACATGGACGAAAGATGCGACTTTGCAAATAGACGATACTTTTGAAGCTGATTTTTATAACAAGCTATTTACAATAGATTTTCTTGGCATGAAAATTAAGGAAGAGGACGATATCGACTATTTAATTGCAAGACTCGATGAATATCTTCAAAGGCAAGATATTTATACTAAGCGTGATCATGAGATATTTAATATGTTAAAATGTCTTTACTTTATACGTCGAGAACAGGCTTTGGAAGAGGGAAGAAAGATTTTTGCTTCCCATGCGCCATCACGACTCCATTCAATTTTCCTATCTGATTCCCGTGATTTATCATATTGGAAATCTCATGTCGGTGCTGATTCATATCGCGTTTTCTCTTTGGCAGTTGACGGAAATATATTTATGAGCTCCGATGATTTTTTCCCTAGTCCTTTTTTACTATTGGATCACCAAGTTGAGGAAACTAAAAAGTATTGGCGCCCTAAAACATTAAGTAAGGGGTTGCGTAAGGAATATATCTTTCAAGGCCAAGTACACATTATTGGAGAGGAGTAATACTGTGTCAAAAGATGAACTAAGAGATCAATTATTTGCTAAATATTTTGAAATCGAAGACGGCATACTAGCAACCGACCTTGTCGAAAAGTTAGCATTTATTCCCGAAACATATAATTATTTACATAACCTTTTGGAAAAAAATGTTCGCTACTTTGATAGTTATAGTTATATTCGAAGTATAAAAGAAATATCGCAGTATCTTATAATCAAATTAGGACCTTGTAACTATATTATAATCGATACCCAAAAAATGGCGTCTCTGTCGGAGGAAGAGGTTGCAATGTGTTTTAGTGAACAATTCTTTATTGCTGAGTTTTGTGAAAGACCGCTTGGTAGTGATTATTCTTATTTAGACTTATATCACTTCGAAACATATGAAGGAGAAATTGCTGAATTATTAGACTTTTTCGAACAAAATCGTGAAGTGTTAATACTGCCGACGTATTTATGCTATAAAATAACATTGGGTGATGCCTTTACATCTTTTAGTATTGACTTTGCCAATAGTTCTGCTCAAGTTTGTTTTCAAACACCTGATCAATTTTTATATGAACAATTATTTTTGAGATACGATCTTTCACCATCACGTATGCAGGATGCCGTTTCTCGCATTGGATTAGAACATATTAAAGCGATGTTTGAAAGTATAAAAAATATTAAAATTCCTAAGACCAGTATTCCTTCCGACCTATATTCGTTATATTTGAAAGTCAACGAAAAAAAGAAAAATTTAAAATATCCTAAAGATAATACATAGGAGGTGTTATCATGCGTAAGTTAGTAATATTAAGAGGTGCTATGGGCTCTGGTAAGAGCACTTTTATAGAAAAAAACAATCTGGATATGTATACATTATCACTCGATAAAATTCGTCTGATGTTTAATTCCTTAGAAATGACTAATACATATACGGAAATGATTCCCCAATTTAATAATCAAAAAGTTTGGGACTTACTTTATTATCTGTTAGAGGAGCGAATGAAAAAAGGGGAGTTTACGATTATTGATGCTGTTCACGATAAGCGCGAATCTTTTTCTACTTATAAAAAGTTAGCAGAGAAATATCGCTATCGTCTTTACGTCGTCGATTTTTCGGATATTTCTAAAGAAGAACTCTACGAACGCAATAAAAATCGCGAAGGATACAAAAGAGTTCCGGAAAACTCTATTAATCGTGCAGTAAAAAATATCGCTAAAGATAGTATTCCTAAAGCATTTAAAGCGGTTAAACCTGATGATTTTTCATCCATATATAATACGACTCCAAGAAATTTAGATAAATATAGGAATATTCATATAATCGGGGATATCCATGGATGTTTTTCCTGTCTCGAATCATTTTTTTCTAACAATCCTTTTTCTTCAGATGATTATTATATATTTGTCGGAGATTATTTCGATCGTGGTATTGAGAATTATGCAACATTAGAATATCTCGAAAACTTAGCAAATCATGAAAATGTCTTACTTTTAATCGGCAATCACGAAGATAAACTATATAAATACGCTTGTGATGATGAATTCGTCTATGATTATGATATCAAAAATACTATCGAAGAGTTTGAGAAAACTGGTGTTTCTAAAACGCGTATTCGTGGATTCGTAAAACAACTATCCCAAATCGCCTTTATAACATTTCGTGAAAAGAAATATCTGATAACTCACGGAGGAATACCGTATTTTCCTTCTCGACCACTTGATTTTTACAGTACTAACTCTTTTATATACGGTTCTTCGAAATTCGAGGACAATATCGATGAGCTTTACTCTAAATTTATGTTAGAATCCAAACTCGAGATAACTCAAATTCATGGACATCGCAATTTCTTTAGAATTAAAAGTGATGAGTATCCATATTCGTATAATCTCGAAGGTGATATTGAGCATGGGGGATATCTGCGCGTTTTTACATTAAGGGATGACGGTACTTGCGAAATTACCGAAGAGAAGAATAATATTTATAATGTCAATCATCAAGAGGAAAGTAATGTCTATAATATGATACTATCCATGCGTAAAGATCGTTATATCTTCGAAAAAGTTTTAGAAGAGGGACTTTCTTCGTTTAATTTTTCTAAAGAAGCTTTTTACAATCGTGTTTGGAATAATGAGACGATAAAAGCACGTGGTCTATTTATCGATACTAAAAACTATCATATAGCTGCGCGAAGCTACGATAAATTCTTTAATATTGGCGAACGTGAAGAGAAGAAAATTAATCATCTCAAAACAAGTTTTAATTATCCTGTCGCTTTCTATTTAAAATATAATGGTTTCTTAGGATTATTATCGACATTCAATGGTGAACTATTCTTTGCAACTAAATCGACTAATACGGGAGAATATGTCGAATACTTTAAGAATATCTTTTATCAGTTATATTCTGTCGATTCAGTCGAAAAAATAAAGAAGTATCTTAATAAAAATCGAGTCACTCTAGTATTTGAAGTAATTGATCACGTAAATGATCCGCATATAATCGCTTATTCTGAAGATAAGTTGATTTTACTCGATATTATTTCTAATACTTTAAAATTCTCTAAAAAATCTTACGAGGAATTACAAACTTTTGCCAAAGAGTATTCCCTAAATTGTAAACGTCGCGTATATGTTGCTGAAGACGCCCAAGAATTTGATGCTATTATGGCGACTATTTCGGATAAAGAATATCAACTCGAAGGAGAATATGTCGAAGGCTTTGTCTTAGAAGATAGCGCTAACTATATGGTAAAGTTTAAAACTGATTACTACGTGAGATGGAAACGTCTACGTAATAAGATGGAAAAAGCCTTAATTAGTAAGAATTTCGATACCAAATGTGAAGATTCTCTAGAACGTGATTTCATGGGATTTCTAAAAGACAAATACAGTGAGAAAGAAACTGACTTATCAGATATCAATATAATTACTGAACGATCAGACTTTTATAATAAGTTATCCGAAAAATAGTTAATATGAATTGAATAGCATAAAAATATATGATATCTTTGATATATAGTGGAAAATAAGCGAGGATAAATTTATGAAATTAGATAATATTTCTAAAATTTTTAACGCTCATTCAGAAGAAATAAAAGCTTTAGATTCTGTATCATATGAGTTTGAGAAACAAAAATTTTATGCGATTATGGGGCATTCTGGCAGTGGAAAGACAACTCTTATAAATATATTAGGACTTATCACTAAGCCGACACAAGGAAAATATTACTTGAATGATATTGATGTTTCTACATTAAACGATGAAGAACTATCTCGTCTTAGAATGAGTTCAATTGGTTTTATATTTCAAGACTTTAAACTCGACGAGCACATGAATGCTTTGGATAATGTCATTCTTCCAATGTTGATCAATAAAAAAATTTCTCCATCTGAACGTGTCTCTCTAGCTCAAGAACTTTTAAAGAGTGTTAATCTTGATAATCGTCTTAAACATTTTCCGAAAGAATTAAGTGGTGGAGAACAACAGCGGGTTGCTATCGCTCGAGCTCTTGCCAATAACCCGGAATATATAATATGTGATGAGCCAACAGGAAATCTGGATGAAAAAAACGAACGTATGGTATTCGAATTATTAAAGGAATTGACTAGTAATGGACATACCATTATAGTTGTAAGTCATAGTGAAATAGTAAAAGAATTTGCAGATATTGTTTTAAATCTTCAAGCCGGAAAGTTGAGTGATGAATAGATGCGTTTTTTAGATCGATTATTCATAATATCTCATCGCCTTAAGACAAAACAAAACATTCTTTTAGGAATAATTATGGTGTTCTTATTTGTCGTATTAATGATCGCCATTACTGCAAGTATTGAGTTTTCACGAATAAAGAATAGATATATGAGTTCTCTTTTTACAGGTCAGAGCTTAATTGCTTATGGCGATTCTAATAATTCCTTTAAAATAGATGAAATAGATCACGTTTTAACAAGTGTTTCGGATAAATTTCGCAATCCGATAAGTGCCGATTTTGAAGAATTTTCTAATAATAGTGATTTAGGACTAGAAGTAGCAGTAGAACTTTATCCGTATCTTTATCCTGATGAAATCGAAATATCTGATGGAATAAAAGACATAAAACCTGGGGAAATGGTTTGTCCTAAAGAGTTTTACCCTTATAGCTTATATCGCACAGAAGATGGTGGTAACTATAGTGAAGCAGTTATAAAGTCGCAAATTATCGATGGAGAATCACTTATTGGTCAAGAATATTATTATGAAAGCGACAAAGAGTGGGATTCCAGCCTCAAGGATGCAACGTTAAAAATTGTTGGAACATATGACAATAAAGCTGTTAATTTGCCAATGAATGCTTGCTTTATAAACCGTGATACTTTTGATGAAATAAAATCAGATATTTCTGCAATGGTCGGCTATATAGATGAAAATGGCGAAGAAAAATTTGAATATCAGTACTATAACGCTCAATTCATCATCGTCGATGATGTTAAAAATAGGGACTACGTCATTGATGAGTTGGCGAATATCGGATTTACCGCTGAGTCTACTTATACTACAGACTCTTCTCAAATTTTAATTCTAATCGTCGTCCCACTATTTATTTTTTGTATAACTGCAATTATCGTCTTGACAGTAATATACAATTTCATCAGAAAAAAGATTACATATTATCATCAGTTTATCGGTGTTTTAAAATCATTAGGGTATAGTAATAAAGAAATAATAAGGAGTTTGAGCTTGGAAAATATTGTCATCTGTTTTGTTAGTTATATTATTACACTAATAATCTATTCACTAGTTTTTTATACTATATCTACTGATTTGTTCGCTGAATTCTATTATTCTTCATTTTCAATTAATATCCCTTACTTGAGCATAATAATATTATTTGTTGTATTAATGGTGTATATAGTATTTATAACCAAATATCGTATTAACCGTTTATTTAAAAATGATATTTCTGTGCTTTTAAAAGAGGATTGATAATTATGATAATTTTGAGGAGCTTTTTTCGTAAGAGAACTACGCGCATATATGTATTGATTTTTTCTTTATTGCTTACAGTTATAACAGCGATACTCTTAGGAAAAAACTATTTCTTAGAATATGCCAATAATGTTTATTGTGGCTCACATATTACTTTATATGCTAGCGAGGATATAACTGATGCAATTTTAAAACAATCAAATATTAGTGATGTAAAAAAGGGATTAGTTTATAATATTGATAATGATACCATTATAATATTTGATGATAAGTCATTAGAAGTGAATGAGATTATAACTCCTAAATATATTGACGATACACTATCAGATATTTCTTTAGATATTTCCGGTAAAAGTTATGATTTCCATATAGCGGATAAAAAAGGAACAAATAATTACTTTTTTATAAGTGATTCCTTATATTTGGAACTGGCTAATAGTTATAATTCGGATTATCAATATATTATATATTTAGAAGATTGGTTTAAAGTTGACAAGACAATTGATAATATAAGAAAAAATATATCTTACAATTTTGATAAGGATATTATTACCTTTGAAACAAAAACGATTAATCTTGATGTCAAACCAATCATTATTATTTTTAATATAGTAACTATCATTTTTATCAGTGCATTCTTGATTACTTTTGTTTTAAGCATTGAAAACTTGTTGTTAGATGAAAAGAAAATAAGCTATCTATATTGTTGTCTTGGCTACTCTAAAAAATTAGTTGAGATAATTACGATTATAAAAGTTTTATTTTTAATTGTTTTGGCGATAATTATACCACTTCTTATTAGCTCTTTATATTTTTTGTTGATAGTATGAATAGGGTGATACTTTTGAATTTACTTGTGAGTGACTTTGATGATACACTTTTTTTCCAAAATGATATGGAACAGACGAAGAAGAATTTTTTAGCTTGTCGTGAATTTATGAAACACAACACTTTTGTTATCGCAACAGGGCGATCATTCCTCGACTTAAAAAAAGATATTAACTTTATGCCGAATTATCTCGTGATAAATCACGGCGCGACAATTATTAAGGATGGCATAGTACTTTATAATAAGACGATAAATACCAGTATCTTGCATGAAATCAAGGATAAACTATATCTTAATAAAGCTAATAGCTATTTTGGTTGTTATGGTATAGAGAATTGCTCATATGACGATATTGTCGAATTAACTAAATTACATATAAACTATGATTGTTTAAGTGATTCACATCAAATTTACGAGTACTTGAATAACAATTATTCTGATTCATTAAATGTTTTCTATTCCAATAAAGGATTTAGTATTGAAATCGTCGACAAAGAGGTGTCCAAATCGCATGCTATTAAATTAATTGCTAGTTCTATGGGACTAGATAAGTCATCTATATACGTCATTGGCGATTCCTATACAGATATTACGATGATTGCAGATTTTAACGGATATGCTGTACCTAATGCTAAAGCTAAAGTAAAGGAAGTTGCAAGTAAAATCTATCCAAGTGTCGAAATATTAATCGAAGATATTTTGAGGGGTGATACTCATGAATAATGAATTGACGATCGATCTTAAGGATGCTCTCCATTACACGAGCAAATATAATGATAAAAAGAATAGTGAAGATCTTTATAATTATATAACTGATGAAATTAAAGGTCTTTCAATAAAGAAAAATTTATGTATTAAAATATATACCGATTATCCTATCGATGACGATAAAAAGCAATCTATTATGAATATGATTCGTTCTAATTTTGAATCCGAAATTCAAGAGAAGAAAATGCTATCGAAATACATGTATTTTAAATGTTTCCTTCTCATGATTATCGGCTTTTTTGGAGTTATACTATCTTATGCTTTAGAAGCATTGAACACGACGATCTTACCCGAGTTATTTTTGATCGTCGGTTGGGTTGGAATATGGGAAGCGCTTTATATTCTATTATTTGATGAGGTACGTGAACGCATAACTACCAAACGTTTTCGCCAAATAGTAAATGCTGATATCGTCTTTATCGCTAAGGAAGAATCTGTTCTATGAAACGTTGTCGTTGGGTTAATATGAATAATCCGCGTTATATTGAATATCATGATCATGAATGGGGAATATTAAATCTCGATGATCATTACCTTTTTGAAATGCTCATTCTAGAAATGTTTCAAGCTGGTCTTTCATTTGAGTGTATTTTAAATAAACGCGAATCTTTTAGAGAAGCATTTGCTGATTTTGATGTTCATAGAGTTGCAGAATTTACGGACGATGATGTTACACGACTCATGTCTGATAGTAGGATAATTCGCAATCGTCTCAAGATTAAAGCCGCCATTAATAATGCTAAAATATTTTTAGGTATCGCCGAAGAGTATGGCTCATTTAAAGATTATTTATTGACATTTACCGGTGATGAAGTGATCGTCAATGATAGTGAAATCATCCCAGCATCGTCGCCTTTATCCGATAGTTTATCAAAAGATTTGAAAAAACGTGGCATGACGTTTGTCGGTACGGTTATAATCTATTCATATCTTCAAGCGATTGGGATAATCAATGATCATGAGCGTGACTGCTCTTTTAATCCATTAAATAAAAAACAGTTGCAAAAATGCTAAAATAGTGTATAATTTAAGTATCTTATTTTAAAGACCGAGAACAAGAGGAGTAAATTAGTCAGTAGTTATTAGGGATGAAAGATCACCGACTGAAAGTCTTTCTTAACGAAGAGTAATTGAAGGTAGCTTGGGAGTCGTTATTTTGAAATAGAGTAAAAATAAACGCTGATCCGCGTTATGGATTTGAGAAGTAATAAAGGTGGTACCACGGAATTTCGTCCTTTGCGAGTCCGTGGTTTTTTTATTTAGAATGGAGGATAGATATTATGTTAGATAAGAAATATAATGCTGCCGAAAAAGAGGCAAAATGGTTAAATTATTGGAATGAGGAGAAGATATATTCTTTTAAACGTGACGATCGTAAAGTATATTCAATCGATACCCCACCACCAACGGTTAATGGTAAGATTCATATTGGACATATTTTCTCGTATTCTCAAGCTGAGATGATTGCTCGCTATAAAAGACTTAGTGGATATAACGTCTTTTATCCCTTTGGTTTTGATGATAATGGGCTTCCAAGTGAACGTCTTGTCGAAAAAGAAGAAGGCAAAAAAGCCCATGAAATAGGACGTGAGGAATTTTCTCGTCTTTGCTATGAAACTACGGATCGCTATGAAAGTGAATTCAAGAATTTGTTTTCGCGCCTTGGAGTAAGCACTGATTGGAAAAACGCATATAAAACGGTAAGTCCTTCGACGATAAAAATCAGTCAAGCATCTTTCTTGGATCTAGTCGATAAAGGTCATGTTTATCATAAGGAAAGTCCGGCATTGTGGTGTAATGAATGTTTGACATCGATTGCACAAGCTGAACTTGAAACAAAGACGATCAAGACGACTTTTAACTATGTTAAGTTTACGACAGTTGAAGATGGGGAAGAATTCATCATCGCTACAACGCGTCCAGAACTTTTGCCGGCCATCGTCTGTGTATTTGTCAATCCATCGGATGAGAATCGTAAGCATCTAATCGGAAAGACAGCGCACATCCCGGTTATCGATGTCGAAGTTCCAATTATGGCTGATGAAAAAGTTGCAATCGATAAAGGAACCGGAGTCGTTATGTGTTGTACCTTTGGTGATCAAACGGATATTGAATGGTGGAAAAAATATAATTTACCACTTAAATATATCTTCACTGATGATGGGCATATCAATGATACTGTTCCAAATTATGGTGGCTTAAAAATAAAAGAAGCCCGTGCTAAGATTATTGAAGATTTACAAAATGGTGGTTACATCGATCATATTGAGGATTTGGAACACGAAGTTCAAACTCATGAAAGATGTGGCCATGAAGTCGAATATACTGTTATGAACCAATGGTTTATCGATATCATGAATCATAAGGACGACTTTTTACGTATCGGTCGTGAGATAAAATGGTATCCAGAATATATGTTTGCACGTTATGAAGAATGGGTTAATAATATTGCTTGGGACTGGTGTATTTCTCGTCAGAGATATTTTGGTGTTCCATTCCCGGTTTGGTATTGTGCCGACTGTGGTGAAGCAATAATCGCCAATCGTGAAGATCTACCGGTCAATCCACTAGTAGATCAGCCGCCTGTCGATAGATGTCCAAAATGTGGTTGTACAAACTTCGTTCCAGAAAATGATGTCATGGATACATGGGCTACATCATCTGTAACACCACTTATAAATATGCGTTATGGTGAAGAAGAAAATTATGAAGATATTTTAAAACCAATGAGTCTTCGCGCTAATGCTTCAGATATTATAAGAACTTGGGATTTCTATACTATTGTCAAAAGCTTTTACCATTTTGGAATGCGTCCATGGGATAATGTCATGATTTCGGGATTTGTTATGGCGAATAAAGGGGAAAAGATCAGCAAATCAAAGAGCAATAGCAAACAAGAACCACTAGAAGTTTTGAACACTTATTCTGCTGATGTCGTTCGTTATTGGGCCGGATCGGGTCGTCTTGGAACCGATATTGCTTTTAACGAAGAAACTCTAAGTCGTGGAAAAAAATTAATCAACAAGATTTGGAATGTTGCAAAATTTATCGAAATGCATCTTGCTGATTATGAAGATCGTGAATTCACGGATTATGAATTCATCGATCGTTGGATTTTAGGAAAATTTGCTATTATGCAAGACCAGTTCTTGCGTTATTTAGAAGATTATGAAATAGGATTAGCACTTAACACTCTCGAAAAGTTCTTCTGGAACTTCTGCGACAATTACATTGAGATTGTAAAACATCGCTTGTATCGTCCGGAAGAATTCGGTGATATAAAACGCTATTCTGGACAGAAGACTATTTATACATTATTATATAGATTACTTCAAGATTTCAGTATTTTCTTCCCATATATTACCGAAGAAATTTATCAAGAATTATACCATCAAGAAAAATCAATTCATTTGACACAAATTGAAAAAATTGACTTTGATTTTAAAGATGAAGCCGTTTTAGGAGATAATATCGTCGATATAATTAGTATCGCTCGAGGTGAAAAGACGAACAATAACGTCTCATTAAAAACTCCAATAAAGACGCTTAATATTTCTGTATATTCTAAATTAAAAGAAGCAATTGAAGAAGCTATTTTGGACTTTAAAGCGACATTGTTTATCGAAAATTTAAATGTCGAAGAGACTGAATCTTCATTTGAAGTAAAATCCATTATTCTCGATTTAGAGGATAACGATAATTAGATTTATATATTCAAGGACTTGTTAAGCCCATTTGTAAAATTCGCATTTCGTTTTTTAAAAGGGCTTGATAAGTCCTTTTATTTTTTTCAAAATATGATAGTTTTAATTTATGTGACTTAAACACAAATATGGTTTTAGACTGAAGGTGAAATATGTAGTAAAAAAGGTAAGGCGGGGAATAATTAGTTAGGAGTTTATATGAAAAAAGAGAAGTTAAGGGAATTGGTTTTGGTTTTGTTTATTTTTTGTCAATTGGGAATAAAAGGAATTTATGCTATGTCGAAATCAAAACCATTTAAATTCAATAAAAGTAAATTTAAGACGCGGTTTATTAAGACATATAATTTTAATTATCGCTACTTACGTATTGAATTTATTGCAAGAAAACCTTACCGTATACATCTTCAGTTATTAAAAAAGAAAAATGCTCATTCACGACAAAAGATTATTCTAGAAAGTGAAGACGTTATATTGACTGAACATAATATTTGGTATATCTTTCCAGAAGATAATTCATACCAACCTCAAGATGCTACTTACTGTATTAATTTAAATAGACATTCTTTCAATAATTTTATCGATAAAACATCACAATTTTTAGCTCTTCAATTTATCAATTGTGATAATTCTACAATGCAGATTAGAGGGACCTTTTTCATCACTAGTTAATAGCAAAGTTGAAATAAACCAGTGCTTATGATATAATACCTTTCAATAAAAGAAGGGGGAATAAGCTATGGAAGTACAAGATGTTAGTAATCTACAAGTTGCGACGATTGACGATGATACTTTGGCTTTACTTACTACAGCCTTTGAATTGTATGAAATAGCAAAACTCGATTACAACGTCTATCGAAAAGATAATGACTTATCGATTCCACGCAATTTGATAATTCAATATTACAAAAAAGTTAAACCAAACTATAATAATATGTTCTTTAGCTTTAGAAAAAAATATGTTGCTAATGAAGCTTTAGTAGAAAAAAACGATACACCTGAAGAACGTCAAGGTTTAAATCTAGTATATGATTATATTCAAAATTTTGATGTTGAAAAAGATCCGTTTAATATTTTTATTAACTCCATGGTAATTCATGAACTCTTATATAAACCATTAGACGATAAAAATGCTAAAGAGGTCGCTGAGATTAGAAATAAAGCGAATGAATTATATGAACGAGCTAAAAAAGAAAAAAATTTAGCAGCATTACGTGAAGCTCAACAGATGCTAAAGGCAGTATCTACATCTAAATTTGGTGGATCTCTTAGAAAGGGATCAGTACGTATGGCCGACTTTGCAGTTGATGTTCCGGATTCTAATGTTGCAATGCAAGAATTTAACAAATATTTAAATCCTGAGAGTCGTGCGGAATATGAGGCATACTTAAACGATAGTGACATATTTACTTATATCGATTATGTTGTTCGTATAACTTGTAAATTAATTGCTTTACAACCATTTGGTGATGGTAATAAACGAACATTTAGAAGTTTATTAAATCTAATGTTCAAGATGAAAAATCTTCCACCAGTTTATATAACTAAAAAAGAAAGAGAAGCTTATCACGTGGCATTAGAAAAAGCAATTGTCGAACATGATTATTCGGAAATTAATGGCTTTTATTATTATAAGATCTGTGATTCTATTTATGAATTAGACTTTAAGCCTTATTTGACAGCAAATAAAAGTGATGAAGTCCAAAATACCAAGCAAAGCATCAGTGAAGGGCCAAAAAAATTAAAATAATTATAATTAATTGACAAATAATTATAAATAGCGTATAGTCTAAGCATACTTATTTATGGAGGTTGATTAGTATGATGATGAAAATAAAACAAAAAAAGCTACTTTTCAAATTTAGCAATGGATTAGTCGACACTCCGTTATTTTTAGCATAGAAGAATTATGGTGATTAATCCTACAATTATGTAGGATTTTTTTATTGAGGTGGTAATATGAAACATATCATAACTCGTGCTTGAAAAAGAAGAGAAAATATAGTAGATTATAAAAAAGAAGGAAGAAGAAAAATGGAAAGAAAATTAACTGATCAGGAATTAGTAAGAAGAGAAAAAGCAGAAAACATTCGTGCTAGGGGAATCGATCCTTATGGACATGTCTATGACCGTAAAGATTTTGCAATGGATTTAAAAAACGCCTATAAAGACGTCGAGCATGATGAACTTGAAAATCGCAATATTTCAGCTAAGGTTGCTGGCCGTATTATGTTTATTCGTAAGATGGGGAAAGCATCATTCTTTACGATAAAAGATAAGACCGGACCAATTCAAATATATATATCGATAAATGATGTTGGAGAAGAAACGTATTCGTTATTTAAAACAGCTGATTTAGGAGATATTGTTGGTGTCGCTGGTAAGATTATGAAGACGCAAACTGGAGAAGTTACGATTAAGTGCCAGGAGTATACTCATCTTGTCAAGGCATTAAGACCATTACCAGAAAAATTTCATGGATTGACAGATATCGAAGAAAGATATCGTCGCCGTTATGTCGATTTAATTATGAATGATGATTCTCGTAAGGTGGCTTTTATGCGTCCGCAGATAATTCGTTGCATTCAGAACTTTTTGGATGAACGTGGTTTTGTCGAAGTTGAAACTCCTATTTTAACTAGTCTTTTAACTGGTGGTGCTGCTCGTCCTTTCGTGACCCACCACAATACTCAAGATATGGATATGTATCTACGCATTGCATTAGAATTGAATTTAAAACGCCTTTTGGTAGGTGGAATGGAGTCGGTCTATGAAATTGGTAGAACATTTAGAAATGAAGGAATGGATCCACAACATAATCCGGAATTTACGATGATGGAAGTCTATCAAGCTTATTCAGATTTAGAAGGTATGATGGATCTTACTGAAGCTATGTACCAAGAAATAGCTACGAAGGTTTGTCATAAGACGACATTTAATTATCTCGGACATGAAATAGATCTTTCTGGTAAATGGCGCCGTGTATCGATGGTCGATGCTATTAAAGAAGTCACGGGAATCGATTTTAAGAAAGAGATGACTGTTGAAGAGGCTTTGAAGTTAGCTAGCGAGCATGATATCGAGGTGGCACCACATGAAAAAACAGTCGGTCATATTATCAATCTTTTCTTCGAACGTTACGTCGAAGAGACACTTATTCAACCGACGTTCCTTTATGGACATCCGATTGAAATTTCTCCACTTACCAAGAAAAATCCTGATGATCCTCGCTTTGTCGATCGTTTCGAATTATTCATTTCGGGGCATGAATGTGCCAATGCATATACCGAATTAAACGATCCAGTCGATCAACTAGAACGTTTCGAGCGTCAGCTTGCCGAAAGAGAACTAGGAAATGAAGAAGCTAATGATATCGACTATGATTTTATCGAAGCATTGGAATATGGTATGCCACCAGCAGGAGGAATAGGATATGGAATAGACCGTATGATTATGCTCTTTACTGAGCAACCGTCTATTCGCGATGTATTATTATTCCCGACGATGAAATCAATAGATAAATAATATGAGGGAAAAATGGATAGAAAAGTTGTTGAAATGGCTAAACAAGCTCGTCTTAATGCGTGGGCTCCCTATAGTGACTTTCAAGTTGGAGCAGTATTAGAGACGAAAAGTGGCAAAATATATACTGGCTGTAATATTGAAAATCATGGCATTCAAGGAATTTGTGCTGAGCGTACGGCTTTTGCCAAAGCACTATCAGAAGGTGAAAGAGATTTTGCAAGAATAACTATCGTCTGTGCAAAAAAAGGGTACGAACCGACGGAAGAATGCTTGCCTTGTGGCTATTGTCGCCAATTTATGAGCGAATTTGTCGATGATAATTTTAAAATACGTGTATTTGATGGAAGCACCGTAAAAGAGTATACGATGGCAGAGCTATTGCCGCATGGTTTTAAACTATAATATGATAAATATCTAAACATGGGAAACCATGTTTTTTTTTCTTGATATTTTGTCGAAAAAAGTTTATATTAATAATATAGGGAGTGAATAAAATGAAGAATAAAAGAAAGAACCAAATTGGAATAATCGTTGCAATTTTACTTTTAGCAGTAGGATTTGCCGCTGTAACGACAACTCTTTATATTAATGGTACTGCACGAATTGTTCCAGATACTGAAGGATTTGCAAGTGAAGTCATTTTTGCAACAGCTGATGTTGACAATGAATCAGCAAGTGCTGAAATTGCTGATGCAGGAAAATCGATTACTTTTACAACACAAGATTTGAAAAATATCGATGATCAAGTTGTCTTGACTTACTCGATTAAAAATGATTCCGATTACAATGCTTCCCTCGGTGAACTTACATGTACTTCTGAAGATCCTGACTACGCAACTTATTTAACTGTAACTCCTGCCAATGGACTTAGTGGAACAACTTTAAACAAAGGTGCTACTTCTGATACGGATACAGTTACGGTTAAAATGATTAGATCATATGTCGGTGGTGAAAAGGAGATATCTTTCACTTGTACGATTGATGCTACAGCTCAAGAAGCATAATCCGAAGATTGTTTGATAGAAAATAGTTAAAGAGTGGTGATCATTTTGGTTAATTTTGTCTTCCAAGCTTTCTTGGAAATTGCTTTAATGATTTTTCTGTTCTTTAACGTTTTTGTATCAAAGAATATGAATATTGCAAACACTCTGTTTGCTCTTCTTATTTTTTTGATATTGATTATAGTAATGTACAAGTTTAGAAAACCACATAACAGGGGAATGAGTGATGTCATCTTGTTGACTGGATCGATGTGTCTTCTATTGATGACAGCATTTTACTTTTGTGGATTTATAACTGGTTTTGATGTCAATTATAATGTGCTTTATCGAAGGTATATCTTGCCACAAACTTGGATAATTACTTTTTTGATTGTGATCACTTCCGAGATTACAAGATACTGTGTATATAGTATTGAGTATCGGGGGGAAAAGAAATATCTCGTAACGAAAATATTGATGTTTATATGTCTTATCCTAGTGGATTTATCGATTGCCACAAAGACATATGATTTATCGAGTTTTAATCAGTTTTATGAATTTTTTGCTTTAGTATTAGTTACGAGTGTTTCCAAAAATCTTTTCCTCAATTATCTCAGTAAACGTTATGGGTATTATCCATGTTTAGTTTATCGCTTGATTATGGATCTCTACATTTATTTTATTCCCGTAACGCCAAAGCTCAATATCTTTATCGAATCAGTAATTCTCTTAGTATTTCCTTATGTTATCTATATTATTCTTCAAAGAATTGCTAAAAGACGAACCCTTGATCCAGCAAGGAAGAATAATAACTACTTCGAAAAATTCTTGTCGTTTGTGACGAGTATTATCTTCATCGTCGTCGTAGCACTAGTATCTCGTGAATTTCGCTATTCGATGATAGCAATCGGTTCGGGATCGATGACGGGAACGATTAATAAAGGCGATGCGGTTATTTATGAGACGTTTGATGAAGAAAAGTTAAATGTCGGAGATATTATCGTGTTTAATAAGAATAACGTTATGATCGTCCATCGTATTTATAAAGTATATGAAGTTGATAATACGTTGATGTATCAAACTAAAGGTGACGCTAATGATATCGCTGACAACTGGATATTAGAGTCTGAGGATATAATTGGTGTTGTAAAACTAAAAGTTCCATTGATTGCTTGGCCTTCCGTAATATTAAATGAGATTTTTAGTTAAGTTGTGTGAGGTGTGAAAAATGAATGATAATGTAAAAGTTGAATTACCATTATTAAAGGGATCTGACCGTGAAAAGTGTATCCCAGCAGCAGTTATAATCGGCTTAATCGTAATGGTTATAATTTTCTTCATTGCTTGTCTTTCTCTGACGATTAAAGCCGAGTACACTCTTCATTATAGTGAGAATAGTAATCTCGATTATAAGGTATACCTTAAAGAGAACAACTATTATGAGGAGGAATATCTCGGTAAAGATCGTCAATATATTTCGACACTTATCGATTATATCGATGCTAGTTTTGATTATACCTTCAAAGCCGATGAAAATATTGGCTTAGAATATACATATTATGTTACGGCAAGTGTTTTAATCAACAATTCTGAAGGTAAAAACATCTATGAGAAAGTTGAGACGATTACTGATCGTACTAATGTTGATAATTTAAATGGTGATACATTTAATGTCAAAGAAAATGTTAAAATAAGTTATGATAGATATAATAATTTGGCACAAAACTTTATCGATGAATATAATATTACTGCTGATTCGAAATTGGTTGTAAGTTTATACGTTGATATCAGTGGAAAACATGCGGATTTTGATCGCTCATTTAATGACAAAGCCGTAATCAGTTTAGTAATACCATTGACATCGAAGACGATTGATGTCGAAATGGACTATGATCTTACAAATAGTGTCGATCAAGTCTTACAATATCGTGAAACAGCAATAAAGAATCGTGGTTTATTTACCTTCTCAATTATCTTAGCAATTATCGATGTCGTAGCAATTATCGCTGTAATCGTTTGGATTATCAAAAATCGCGATAAACAAACTCTTTATAATAAAAAATTGAATAAAATCCTTCGTGATTATGATCGCTATATTTCGGAAACTGTTATTACCGAAAGAGTTGAAGATATGATGAAGACTCGAAGTCTACGAATTGAACTTATCAAGACTTTTGAAGGACTAATCGATATTCGTGACAACTTAGGAAAACCGATACTTTTCCATGAGGAACGTCCTGGGGAAGAGGCTATTTTCTATATTATTACTGATCGTGTTGGTTATATTTATGTAATGCGAAAAGATGATTTTGATAAAAAGAAGAAATAATTTAATATAAATATGATATAATTGTTTCTAGGTGATATTATGAAAAAGAAAATACTTACTGGTTTACAACCAACGGGAGTTATAACACTTGGAAACTATATTGGAGCAATTAAACAGATGGTCGAAATGCAAGAGGAATACGAATCATACCTCTTTGTTGCAGATTTACATGCAATTACTGTTCCACAGGATCCAGTGGAACTTAAGAAAAACCGTCGTAGTTTAATTGCTCTTTATCTTGCTTGTGGTATCGATCCCAAGAAGAATCACATTTTCTTTCAATCGGAAAATGAATACCACGCTAATATCTCTTGGTTGTTAGAATGCAACACTTATTTTGGCGAATTATCGCGAATGACTCAATTTAAAGATAAATCCCAAAAACATCAAAATTTCACTGCTGGATTGTTTACATATCCGGTATTAATGGCAGCTGATATTCTTGCTTATGACGTCGACTATGTCCCTGTCGGTATCGATCAAAAGCAACATGTCGAACTGGCACGTGACATTGCTGAACGTTTTAACAAAAAATTTGGTACGACATTCAAAATTCCGGAACCACTTATCAAAGAAAATGCTACTAAAATATATGATCTTGTCGATCCGACGAAGAAGATGAGTAAAAGTGAAGAAAATCCTAAAGGAGTAATTCGTCTTTTGGATCCTTTAGATGTCGTTCGAAAGAAGATAATGGGAGCAACCACTGATTCTTTGATGAGTATCAAATACGATCCAGAAAACCAACCAGGAATTTCTAATCTCATAAATATTTACTCGGCTATGACTAATAAAAACTATTCCGAAATCGAAGACGAGTTTAAAGATTCTAATTATGGAACATTTAAAAAAGCTGTTGCCGACAGTGTTGTAAGTACTCTTGAAGTAATTCAAAAAGATTATAATACTTATTTGAATAGTTCTGAACTGGATGATATCCTCGATAGTGGAAGGGAATTTTCTCGTAAGATTGCTAAAGAAAAATTTGAGGATATGAAAGAAAAAATGGGCTTTTCACGAAAATGAACTGAAGAATAATTCTTTAGTTTTTTATTGTTTTTATAAGTTAAATGGGTTAAAATAATAATATAAGATAATAGGTGGGATGTTTATGCAAAGAAAGGGAATAATAATTGCAATAGTGTTACTAGCAATAGGTTTTTCAGCAGTGACGACAACACTTGTAATACGAGGAAATGCGAATTTGTTAGCAGATTACGATAACTTCGATATCTATTTTAGTGCAGCAGTATTGGATGGAATTAATACGCCGACGTTAATAAGTAGTGATCGGAAAACGATAACATATACGACGAAAGATTTAAAACTCGTCGGGGATATATCGACACTCGAGTATACCGTTCAAAACGATTCGACGCAATATGATGCCGAAGTGTCAGTAGAATGTGCTCCGAGTACGACCGATTACTTAAATATCACAAATAGTATGATGGATACAATTATAAGAGCTCAGAGTAGTGAAAATGGAACGTTACGTGTTGAGCTAACTCGTCAAAGTGCGGAAATAATCGAAACCCCATTTACATGCACTCTTAATGTAACAGCAATCGAAAGAACAGAGGCAGGAGGTTCTAAAATATTGCCGGAGGTTATGTATGTATCTACAACATATCCCGAAGCCATTTGGGGATATAAAGAAGACATAACAAAGGTTGTAATTCAAGATAGTATGAATGAGATGGATACAGCAGCATATAGTTTTGATATATCCGCCGAGGAAAACGGAAGTGTCATGGCATACTTAGTAGAAAATAGTGAACCATCAGGAACCTACACAGCATATATTCAAGGTGATGGGGGCTTTGCTTTAGGAGCAAATGGAAACAATTTCTTCCGTGGATTTTCACAATTAGCGACAATCGAAGGACTAGAATATTTAGATACGTCTAATGCAACCGAATTAGAATCGTTTTTCCGCGACTGTGTAAATCTCGAATCAGTAAACTTGAGCAATTTTGATACATCAAAAGTGACCACTTTTTATAATATGTTCTCACATTGTGATAAACTTGTTACTGCTGATTTGAGTTCATTTGATTTTTCATTAGCAGAG
>CALVQL010000018.1 GCA_944358235.1 uncultured Bacilli bacterium | reverse complement strand
TCATTAACATCCTTTGCACTTATCATATATATTCTCCTTAACTTAATGACGAGATTAACTCATCCTTTTTCATAGTAGAATAACCTTTTACCCCAACATCTTTAGCCATAGCACGTAACTCAGCAACAGTCTTTCCAGTAAGATCAGAACTTACTTCTTCTTGTGAAGTTTCTTCCTCCTCAACTGTTTCCTTAGTTTCTTCAACAACTGGCTTAGTATCTTCCTTTACTTCCTTCTTAGGACGATATTCTTTCTTTGATTTTTCATCTTCAGTAACATAATCGACGATATCTAATCCCTTAGCTTCACAAATTGCATTAGTTAATACACCTAATACAACCTTGACACTTCTTACAGCATCATCATTACCAGGAATTACATAATCAACATCATCCGGATCACAATTAGTATCGACAAGTCCAAAAACTGGAATATTTAATTTTCTTGCCTCTCTAATAGCGTTTATTTCCTTCTTAGGATCGACGATAATTAAAGCATTTGGTAATTTATCCATCGCTCTAATACCACAAAGCACTTTATTCAATTTGTCATATTCTTTTCTAAGACCTATTACTTCTTTCTTAGGTAATACTTCGAATAGACCATCTTTTTCCATATTTTCAATTTCTTCAAGTCTCTTAATTCTTCTTCTAATAGTTCTGAAATTAGTTAAAGTACCACCTAACCATCTTTCAGTAACATAGAAAGACTCACTACGTTCTGCTTCCTCAATAGATGCCTCTACTGCTTGTTTTTTAGTACCAACAAACAAGAAAGAACCTCCATTTTCAGCGATTTTCTTAATAGCTTCATATGCTTTTTCAATACATGAAACCGTTTTTTCAAGATTGATAATATAAATATCATCTCTTGCAGTAAAGATGTATTCCTTCATCTTAGGATTCCATCTCTTCGTTTGATGTCCAAAATGAACACCTGCTTCTAAAAGATAACTCATAGAAACAACAGCCATAAATTCACTCTCCTTTTGTTAATTCTTCCAAATATTTAAGTATCACCAACCAATGGCCACGCGACGATACCAACAATATTTGTGTTTATTTGGTATAAAACCATAGTTATAATATCAAAAATTTCATAATAATTCAACAATTTTTACCATTTAAATATATGCAAATATAGCAAAAATAGAACTCTTAAGTTAAAGTTCTATTTTAATATTCCCCTGTTCCATAATACGCACTTTTTCTCCGTTTTTCTTGATGCCATCTATTGTAAGATCACGACTTCCTATCATAAAGTCGACATGCGTTTTGGAATCATTTACTCCTCTACTTCGTAATTCATCACCACGAATAGTTCCACCATTACTTAAACACTCATTAAATCCTCGTCCTATGGCCAAATGACAAGAAGCATTCTCATCATACAACGTCTCTTTAAAAATCACATTTGTCGCACTAATCGGTGAATCATACGATACTAAAGCAACTTCTCCAAGATAAGAAGAATATTCATCCGTTTCAAGAATGCTCTTTAAAACATCTTTTCCCGTTTTCGCATCGTAATCGATTACTTTTCCATTCTCAAATTTTAAATAAATTCCTTCAATTAAAGAATTATTATAAAGAAGTGGTTTAGTCGAATAGACTTTTCCATTAACGCCGTCATATTTAGGTGATGTAAACACTTCCTCCGTCGGCATATTGACAATTGCACCAGTAATACTATATCCACTACACCATAGATGATCACTCGGCAAAGATATCTCTAAATTAGTACCTAAACTATTCTTATATATCAATTTATCGAATTGTTCTTCATTCAAGATGTCAGCTACACGACCAAGACGCTCCAATTTGTCGCGCCAATTTTGATATGGATCAGTCTCATCATCGACTAAACATATTTTAAATATAAGTTCCCACATTTCATCGAGACTCATACCTATTTCTTTCGCCCACACTTTATTTGGTACACCAGCAATACACCAATTCAATTGTTCTGTTTCATAAAGACTTCGAAAGTATTTTTGTGTCGAACGGGAATATAATGCCGTATTTTTCATTACTTCCGGATTGACATCATCCATAAGTCCTGGAATATTACTTTGAATAAACAAAAATGCCGCGTCCAATTTAGCATACTTATCGAAAATACTTTTATCGAACAGTGGATGTTTATTAATATTCTCTTGATCCAAATTTTTCATAAGCTCATGTCTTTTATACGGATAGACAATTTCAAAATGTATTCCATCTAACTCATAAGATTTACTAGCTTCCTCTAAAAACTCTCTAAAATCATCTAAGAAATCCGGAATTTCGACAAAAACATATCTCTTTTTAGAAAGATTGAGACAATCTAGTAATAACTTCGCATACTTCATTTTTTTATCTTGCATAATTTCCTCCCAAATAATACCTAGTTTTATCTTTTACAAAATAAATAAGATTATACCATTACTCCCTAACTAATTATATCACATAACAAAAGAAGTCGATTTATTATCGACTCCAAAATTTTTTCATAAATACATCAGCTATTATAAAACCACATACACCACCTATAGTATTTAAGATTAAATCATCAACGTCAAATATCCGATAAGCGACATCATAGATCCCAAATATTCCTGTAAGCTGAGTAAATTCTAAGAAAAAACTTAGTATAAAAGTATAAATAAGTGTATTTACAAAACTACGATGAAAATAACACATGAATACACCAAACGGCATCAACATGAGAACGTTAAACACCACTGTATAAAAACACGGTTCCATCAATGCTTTTATATAAGTTGTCGGTTCATCAAATTTAAAAGATGTCTTCTCAAGAAATTCCCAAATAAATGCGCCTGGTTGTAACTTTATTTCTTGATATTCGATCAAAGCATCTTCGCTTGGTGCTGGAAATACAACCAAGAAAAATACTGAAATAAAATATAAAATCAAGCTATACCCAACAATCACTTTATTCAATTCTATTTTATACTTTTTAATAAACTTTAAAGTTATCGGGAAAGTCACTACAACTAAACACAAGAAAGAAATTAAAGCAGCTATAATTATCTTAAAATATAAGATCATTTCATACTACCCTTGATTAAAGCTAGAATTATTATTGTAATAATTACTATAACAGCAATGATAACGATTGGATTATTAGCGAGTATTCTCCCCAAGTTAACGACCTTCTTTGATAATATTTTTACTACATATGTATGTTATAACGAAATAACCACCATATATAATTATTAAGAAAATAACCGTCATAGTAATCGATTTGACCATTTCTTCATCACCAAAGGTCTCCAAAATATAGCGACAAAATTCCAAACCGAATATCGAATGAATAATTGCAAGTAACAGTGGTATTAAAAAGAATACTGCTATTTGTTTAAATAAAGCATTATTTATCATCGACTCATCAGTTCCAATTTTACGGAGCATATTATAGCGTTCTTTATTGTCAGTACTTTCCGAAAGCTCTTTTAACGCTAATATGGCTGCACTCGATATCAAGAAAATCAAACCTAAATATAACCCGATAAAAGTTACTAAAGCCCCTAAACCAATACTTGCTTCATATATAGAAATCTTCGTCGAAGCCGAAAGAGTCGTCGAAGTAGCGTAATCGTGATCTGATAGTTCTGTAATCATCTTTTCGATATCTTCTTTTTCTTCATCAGTATCTGCATTATAATCAGCAATAAAGATATTTTGCTCACGAATCGCATCCGATACCGCCTCATCTGGTACGACAAATATTCCCGTATTAATATGATTGCTAGTCATATATAGAAAACCATTTATACACTCATCATACTTCGGATGATATTCTTTACCTAACAGAGTGAGAGTAGCTCCTCTTTTTAACGCTTCATTTCTAATAGCACTCCACTGATCGAAATCAGCAATTATGGCATATTCATCACTATTTAAACTTATCTTCTCTAATCCATAACGATTTGCTAAGCTATTATAATCGCTTAACTTTATGAATGTCTCCGCCGTATCGTAAATCAAAAACGGATATGTCTTTTTGGCTTCGTCATAATACGCTCCTAACGTATCTTTAATTAAAACATCATTTGTGGCATATATCTGAAAATCTAATATATCCTCAAAATATTTATCTACATCAAAATCGAGTTTTTCCAAACTATAACGGACTGCGTATTTAGAATCTTCTGCTTGTTCCTCGTTATACCCCAAATCTAAAGCATCAGAAACGCTCATATCTAAAGTCTTTGTTATTTCGATATCAGCCGGAACTAAAGTAGTTAGATTAGCAGTCATCGAATTTTTAATCGATAATGATGATGATAAGACACATATCGTTACAAATAACATAATACAAATAATACTCATCGAAGCTACAGTTGTATTGATCTTATTGCTAATTTGACGTAAAACAAAACTATTAAGACCTTTATAATAAAACTTTTTAAAACTCATTATAATTCGCAATAATAAGCCTGAAAGTGACCAAAATATCAAAAATGTCGAAACACATCCTAAGGCTATGGGAATGAGAATATCACTAGCTAGGGCTAGATCATCGACACCAACAGTAACCATATAATATGCATAACTTAACATACAGACTGCAACGATAAAAATTAATATACAGACTATTGGATTTTTAATTTTAACTTTTTCCGATTTCCTACTAGCTTGGAATAAATCAATAAGACGACACTTACTGACAATAACAATATTGAAAATCATAACCAATAGATAAATTATACCAAAATATATGAGAGTCTTAATGGTTGCTGAAGTCGAAAATACAAAGGCAAATCTCGTCATATCGGCCTCAAACATATTAGCTACAAAGACACTCATAACTTGAGAAAGTAAAGTCCCTATTAAGAGCCCGACAATCAACGAAATAGCTCCTATCACCAAAGTCTCGATGAGCAAAATAAGTGATATCTTCTTCTTACTCATTCCCAAAGTAAGATATATCCCAAACTCCTTATTTCGTCTTTTCATGAGGAAACGATTAGCATATATAACTAAAAATCCCAATATTATCGAAACAAAGACACTTACACCAGAAAGCATATTGACCATCAGATCGATAATCGATTTTGTCGACGATGTGACATCTAAGAGAACCGTTTGACTATCAATAGCATTAAAAATATAAAAGATTGCAACACCTAAGATAAGAGTAAAAAAGTATATTGCATAATCCTTAAAACTTTTCTTTATATTGCGTAAAGAGAGCTTAAAGAGCATCATTCAAATCCCCTCCAAGCAAAGTCACGACATCGATAATTTCATCAAAAAACTCTTTTCGCGTCTTATCTCCTCTGATTAACTCATCGAAGATTTTTCCATCTTTGATAAATATTACCCTACCTGCATAACTAGCTGTAAAAGCATCATGTGTAACCATTAAAATAGTCGTCTTAAGATCAGTATTCAAATAGTTAAAACTTTCAAGTAACATTTTTGCTGATTTAGAATCGAGAGCACCTGTTGGCTCATCGGCCAACACTAATGCCGGATTCGTAATTATTGCTCGCGCACTTGCTACTCTTTGTTTTTCTCCTCCACTCAATTGATACGGATATTTATCAAGACAATGCTTAATATTCAATTTAAGAGCAATATCTTCAATTCTTTTTTCAATAACAGCCACTCTTTCATTTTGAATCGAAAGAGCTAATGCTATATTTTCATAAGCTGTTAAAGTATCTAAAAGATTAAAATCTTGAAAAATAAACCCCAATTCTTCTCTACGAAAACGATTCAATGCATTACCCTTTAACTTAGTTATGTCCTGCCCTTTAACGAAAATATGTCCAGAGGTTACACGATCAATTGTCGAAATGCAATTTAATAACGTCGTCTTACCCGAGCCACTGGCCCCCATAATAGCAACAAATTCGCCTTTATCTACTTCAAAAGATAAATTATCAATAGCCTTCGTCAAATTCGATTTATTACCATAATATTTTTCAATTTTATCTATTTTTAGAATATTAGCCACAATATTCCTCCTCCTTTCACTATCAAGTATAAGATATCAGCATAATATTGTCGCTATTTTAAAATTACCAAACATTACAATTTTGTAATATCATTTCAATACAGCAAAAAAATCATTTTTTTCGAAGATTATCTTAACTTCCGTAAACTCTCCTAATTCTGAATCGATAGTTATAACATGCCCCATTTTATCACATAATTTCTTCGCTATATAAAGCCCCATTCCTGTCGAAGAAACACCAATTCTACCATTAGCACCAGTAAAAGATTTATTAAATACCTTCCCCAAATCACTTTTAGATATACCTATACCATTATCACGAATTGCCAACACAACTTTATCGTTTGCTACCGAGGCCTTAATTGCGACATAAGAATCGACATCGGTACGATGATATTTTAAACTATTACTGATAATCTGATTGATTATAAATTCCAACCATTTACTATCACTTAAAACTTTAATATCCGAAACATCGACATTAAGCGTTATATTATTTAATAAAAAGGCATCTTTGTTTTTAAGTGCAATCTTTCGAATTAAATTCTCTAAAGAGAATTCTTTTATCATATAATCGTTTTCACTATTTTCACTACGAGCATAATAAAGCACCTGTTCAACATAGTTATCGATCCTATCAATCTGTTCCATTACGCTACTATCAATTTGATGACGATTATGTGCCATCAACGTCAAAGATTGCAAAGGCAACTTAACCTCATGTATCCACAATTCAATATATTCTTTAAAATCTTCTAGCTTGTACTCATAGTCATTAATCTTTTCCTTCATCGATTTAGCTATATCGTATATCACTTGACACAGAATTTTCCCTTCCAAAAAGGAAGGCTCTTTAATGAGCTCATGAATAAGATACTTCTCATCTAACAAGCGAAGATTTTGAGCCAATTGATCATAAAAGAATTTTTTACGAAAATACCCATAAATAAGTGCTATAATCCAACTTCCAAAATAGAAAAACAAGACGATTATTATCAATTCTAGTGGTGTTTTAAATATCAGCATAAAAGAAACGATAATAGTCATTATCAACATCGAAATACTTATAACAAAAACATTATCTTTTATATATTGCCATAATCTCATAATAAGATATACCCTTGTCCCTTTCGTGTTTCAATAGCATTTGGATACCCCAATTCTTTAAGTTTATTGCGAAGACGACTGATATTTACCGATAAAGCATTATCATTTATATACTCATCATTATTCCAAAGCTCCGTCATCAAAGCATCTCGACTGACAATATTACCACGATTAGTGTATAAAAAAGAAAACACTAATAATTCGTTTTTCGTAAGAATCAGCTCTTGACTTTCATTTTTTATTACTCCCTTTTTACTCAATATCGTCAAATCATCATATTTGATAATATCACTACTAACTTCCATACGTTTTAAGACTGCCGATATATGAAGCAAGAGAATTGTCGGATTATAAGGTTTAGTTATATAGTCGTCAGCGCCATAACTCATCGATAAAACTTCATCACTTTCATTATTTCTACTAGTAACCATGATTATCGGAACATGAGAAAATGACCGAATATCATGTAAGAGCATCTCACCATTGACAAAAGGGATATTTATATCTAATAAAATAAGATCAGGATTTATCGATTCAATCTTCGCAATAACATCAGAAAAATCATTCAAGATGATTCCCTCATAACCCGAATTATCTAAAAGTTCCTTTAATTCTTTACAAATCGATTGATCATCATCGATAATAAGAATTCTTTTCATAGTACCACCTTGCTAATATTATAGCACAATCACTCTATCTTTAATCTTTCATTTTTGAAACATAAAAAGGACTTTTTAAGTCCCTTAACGTAATTTAAATGTCTTCGGAGCATAACGATATACCAGAAACAAAGATATAACAGAATACGCTATGGCAAACACGATCATAATACTACCAAAAATCAACGAGGAAACATCTAATTCCATCAAATAATAACAACCCCAATAAGTTATTAAACTCACGATAGTATATGTCGTACTTTTCATCTCCATTCCGACATTATATGGTTGCAAGAGATAATATAAAACCAAATTATGGACAGAAAAGAAAATAGACATAGCAAGTATCGAGAAAAAAATTATCAAATAATTTAAGATATTGTCGTTTTGACCAGTTAAAAATAAGAGAACACACAAAGATAAACTGAGAGTAAAAGTCGGAATTAGATTTAAAAGAATAATCGTTTTCAATCTTTCCCGAAAAAGCGATAGCAAAGTCTTCGGTTGACGGTAAAAACGATACATTAACATACTATGATCACAATTCATAAACATTGCATTAGTAACACTCTTTCCCGTATTGATAAAATACATGACAAATAACAATATCGGAAGATTATTAAGCGCAAAATTTGCAACAGGAATTTTTAATTCTGGAATTAATTGCATAGCAATACCAACAGCAATTGCCAAAAAGAAGATGACAATCGCCGTATGAATGGCACTATCTTTAAGAATTTTTTTATGTCTTTTTACAAATAAGTCATGAAAATAAGCAAATCCACTTTTATCACTTGTAATATTCTTATCCACGACAATTTGCTTACGACTGGCTTGAGTAGTCGCTTCAACTTGATTATTCTTATTGACGACGATATTATCTTGCGTCAGCAATCTCTTATATATATAATCGTAGCGTTTATAATTCCATATCTTCTTTAAAGAGAAAAATCCTAAAACCAAAACTATACCCCATAACACTATCATATAAGTCATAGGAATCGTCAAATTCAATAACGGTAAACCATAAGCGCATCCTAATAATACAAATATAAGTCCGAAATATATTCCCCATGACGGTTTATTTTCATTAATCACTTTATTAGTCTTATCAATTCTATAAAGATAAAACGCTATCGCAATACATTTTATCATTATCATGGCCGCAACCATAGCTATAATATAATACCAATGCACATCTGTAAGTAATAGCAAAGCAGTCACTTGTCCGATAAATGTCGTAACTAAAAAATAGCAGAAATTAGATAACGTATGCATTCTAGCATCCATCTTCATTAAGACAATCATATAATACTTGTCTCTTGTCGGATTAAATATTTCCGTATTAGAAAAACTACCTATCAAAGATAAAAACAGATATATGTGAATGACGATTACTTCACTAACACTTTCATACATTCCTGAAAATAGTGTAATAAAGAACAATATATATAGGAATTTATAGACGAATACTTTTACAAACTCTCGAATTAAAGTCACAAATACATTCAAAATTTTTAATGCTTCCTCACCATAAAGTTTAGAAGAAATTATCTTTCCAATTAGTGGCAATCGTTGTAAAGAATAAATAAATTGATTAACAGTATAAGCATTTTTTACTTTAAAAGATATTAAATAATTCTTAAACATCTTCTTCACCCGTCAAAACTTTTATTATTTTATCTTTTAGTTCCTTATTAGATAAATCCTTATTTTCAATATGCTCTAAGATTCCACCATTTAAGACGACAATCTCATCACAAAGATCTAAAGCTAATTCCATAATATGCGTCGAAAAGATTAGAATGTGGTCTTTTTTTATCTTTTTAAGAAGCTCCTTCATTTCCTCAGCAACGACGACATCAAAAGATGTAAGTGGCTCATCTAACAAAAGTAATTTTGGGCTCGCTATTATATGAACCAACATCTGCAACTTATTCTTCATACCATGAGAATAATCTTTCATTAATTTATCACGATCATCTTTATCAATTTTTACTAAATCAAAATATTCATCAATCGATTTCAAATCGGAGATATGATCTTTATTTATATCGATAAAAAATTTTAAGAACTCCCTTCCCGTCAAAAATTCTGGCACAACTGGTGTCGATAACACATAACCGATATCATTAGCTTCAACATTTTTCTTTTCCCCGTTCGAAGAAAAATAGAAAACTCCTCCATCTAAATCGAGGTCCTCATTCAGACAATTAAAAAGTGTCGTCTTACCAGCTCCATTCCTACCAAGAAGACCATATATTTTTCCTTCTTCAAAAGAAAAAGTTACATTCTTCAATACTTTTTTATCCCCAAAACTCTTAGCAACATTTTCTAAAACCAAATTCATAACTTCACTCCTAGTAGAGACATTATATCATATATTTATAAAAAAAACTCCTCAAAAGGAGTTTTATTAACGCTGGTTGCCCCAGAAGGATTCGAACCTTCGGAATGTCGGAGTCAGAGTCCGATGCCTTACCACTTGGCTATGGGGCAATAATTATCGAGCGACTAAAAACATTATAATAGATTTACCAGCATTTTTCAATATCATTTCACTTTTTTGGCGTCTTAAAATGCGAAATATCGACACCTTCACATTTTAACAGTAACTCTTTTTTATCTATTCCCCCTCTATAGCCCGTTAAAGTACGATTTTTACCAATAACTCGATGGCACGGAATAATAATCGGAATCGGATTTTTCCCTACGGCTCCGCCAATTGCTTGAGCACTCATAGACAAGATATTATTTTTACTAGCAATCACTTTGGCAATATCACCATAAGTCGTCAAATTGGCATAAGGAATTTTTATCAACTCCTGCCAAACATCATTCTGAAAAGGAGTTCCATCGGGCTTCATTGGGGGCAAAAACTCGGGTACCAGGCCATGAAAATAATCATCTAACCACTTTTTAGTAGCAATGATAACATCATCTTCTCGTTCCACATAATCTAAACAGAATATATGCTCTTCAGCAAATCGAATCTCTTTTAAATACTTACCATCACTAATTATCTGTAAATCACCAATTATTGACGAATATAAAATATAATTTCGCGTCATACTCCATCCTTTTGTGTACTGCGTCGCTCGACACTATTATTAAAAATTGTAAACAATATTGCTACAACCGGAAGTCCGATTAACATTCCTAAAATACCAAATAAACCACCACCGACAGTAATCGCTACCATTACTAAAATGCTTGGCATATTGATCGATTTACCGACAACTCGCGGATAAATCAATTGTCCTTCGAGTTGCTGCAAGACAATAATGAATATTATAAATATCAAAGCCTTTATAGGAGATACACTGAGAATTAAAAGAGCTCCGACAATTCCTCCTATCCATGCACCAAATACAGGAATAAAGGCGGTTATTCCTACTAAAGTTGATATAGAACCTTTATACGGAAGATCAAATATAAGCATTCCAAAAAAGCATAAACAACCTAAAATCACTGCTTCTTTTGTCTGACCTACTAAAAATCTTCTAAAAGTATCTCGCGATAAACGATAAATATCCACTATATAATCTGCCCTATCACGCTTAATATAAGCGTATATTACCCTTTTTGTATATTTTTTTATCTTTTCTTTATTAAATAACAAATAGATGGAAAAGACAAATGCAACAATCACATCAAAAAACGATGTAAAGAAACCTATAATTGTATTACCTGTAACTGTTATAATATTTGTCGATAAAGTTATGAGCGAATCTCTTATACTGCTATTATCGATATTGATATTTTCTATATAATCATTTATCTCGGGTAAAGTTTTCGTAAGTTCAAGCGCCTTATCTTGAAGAAACGCAACATAAGAAGGCATATTACTAATCAATTCTCGGGCGATTGCAACAACCTCTGGAATAATTAAAAATAAGACAAATCCCATCACTAACACCAAAAGACATATCGACATAACTATTGCCATAGCTCGCTTCCACGAAGTATTCTTAATTTTTTTAAGCATTCTCTTTTCAAAAGCATTCATAACTAAATTGATAATAAAAGCAATAGCAGCACCTAAGATAAATGGTGACATAATATCGACAACATCAAGTACAATATTCCAAATAGTTGTAATATTATACAAAATGAATATTCCAATCAAAGTAAATACTATTAATTTCATTATCTCTAAAGTATCTTTTTTATTAAATTTCATAAATTCCCTTCTTTTCTGATTAATTACCATTATAACAGTTTTCGTAAAAAAAACTAGACATAAGTCTAGTTATATAGTTGAAACAAGCCATTTTTCCGCAATTCATAGACTTTATCAGCAACTTCTAAGATATATAGGCGATCATGAGAAACACTAATAATAGTGCCGTCATATTCACATAAAACTCTTCTGATAACCGGATTTGATAAAGGACTCAAATTTCTAGTTGGCTCATCTAAGATAAGAACATCACATCGTTCCAAAATCATCTTTACCAAAAAAAGTTTAGCTTTTGTTCCATTACTAATATTAGAAATTTCTCCTAACATTTCATCGTGTGTAAAATTCATACTACCTAAAAGCTGGCGAGCAATCGTAATTTTATCAGCATTATCTCCTTCCACGAGAAATTCTAATACCGAGTCATACTCCCATAACATATCATCGTAATTTTGTGGCATATAGCCGACCTTAATATCAGTGCGTTCTTTTAAACGCTGATAAATCTCTTTAAGCAACGTCGTCTTACCAACCCCATTATTTCCAATAATACAGATGTGCTCCCCTCCAAGGACTGTCAAATCAATATCTTCTGATAAAAGCTTATTGCCTACTCTAAGATCAGAAATGTGCAAGTCTAAGATATGCTTACCTCTAGGTATATAAATATTTGGAAACCAAAAATCAATGGCTTCCTCATAGACCGGGATTTCCGTTAAATTAACTTTCTCTAACGCTTTTTCTTGTGCTTTTAAACTATGCATCTTCTTTTTTAAAAGACGTCCACCATGAGGATCCTTACGTGTTATAGTGTTTTGTTGATGCTCTACTTTCTGCATGATTTGATTAAGACGTTTCTGCTTCTTTTGGTAAATTCTCCTTTCGTTATACGCAATTTGTCGATTGCGTTCGATCATATTAAAACGCTCTCTCACATACTTGTCATAGCCGACTCTCAAAACAGTAGCACGACATTCCCTTTTATTTTTCAATTGTTCTATATGCAAAATAACATTCGCTGTATGCGAAAGCAGCATCTCATCATGCGAAACAAAGATTACCGTCTTATCAATATTAATAATAAATCTTTCCAACCACTCGAGAGTTTTTATATCTAAATCATTTGTTGGTTCATCGAGAAAATATATATCACAGTCTTCAAGCAATAATTTTAAAATACCGACCTTTATTTTTTCACCACCTGATAACGTATTAAAAAGTTTGGACAACACTTCGTTTTCTAAGTCTAAATCATTTATAAGCCGATAAAAAGAATTAATTTTATTATAAAAATCATCATCATCAGAAAACAAATAATCTCTAACTGATAAATTTTCTTCGACAACAATATTCTGTGGTAAATATCCAATAACAGCATTATTACTATTTATAACTCCCTCAACTTCAGCATAATCACAACATTTTAAAAGACATTTAAGTAAAGTCGACTTACCATTTCCTTCTTCGCCAATAATCGCCATTTTATCGGAAGAACCTAAAGAAAAGGAAAGGTTCTTCACCAAAAGACGACCATCAACTGTTATATTCAAATTTTTTACATCTAACATATTATGCCTCCTATTCGGCATAATCGAAGTTTATGCCATACTTATAAAGTAGACATTCTCATCTCCATCACCTCCGGTTGGCTATTTTTTAATCTGTAGCAACGTTCAAAACTGAAAAATCTAAATCTTCTATTTTCTTCTTTATGTTTTCGACATCTATAAATTCACTAGTTGTAACAACCACTTTATTCTCATTATGGCTAGCCGTTACATTAGTAACTTGAGGTATCATCATCAAAGAACGCTTAATTCGATTTTCACATCCTTCACATACCATCCCATCAACACCTAATATTATTCGCATACTCTTATCCTTTCTATGATATCTTATTATACTCTTTATATTTCTTACTAAACGTTATTTCTCCAACTAAATCAAGTGCCATCCCGCAAAAAGCAAGAACTCCTCCTAAAACAAAACCAGTAATTTTATTATCGTAATTATCGATTAAAAACATCGATATTGCAACAAACACAAGACCTATTAATGCAAGACAAAGACCGCTGATTATCAATTTATAACATATATTTTTCTCTTTTCTACATTTATCCTTAAACTCTTTTTTCGTCATAACTTACCTCCAACAACAACATTATGAAATTCTAAAATGCCCAATTATATTTCCGTATGTACCTAATATATCCTCTTCGTAACTCGCTTGATAAGGATTAGCAAGATGTATAACAAAAGGAATTCCTTTATAATTGCGTTTATCGGAAACTATGCCAATATGACCATCAAATACGACGATATCTCCACCTTGCCATTCAGCAATATCATTAATATCTAACGACAAAGATATAGCATTATTCGAAAAATATTCCTGTAAATTATTGACTCTACGAAAGTCGATATTCTTATCAATTACATCGATGTCATAATCATCACGATGTGTCTTTATATCTTCATTCACAAGTTCCATAAGATTATATCCCGCTTCAAGCAAAGCAAAAGCTACGACATCTGTACACACGCCATATTCATCATCTGGAAAACCTGATGCATAGTACTTACTTTTGTATTTAGGATCAGTTGCGACATATTTTCTAGCACCATTTAAGATATCCGTTTGATCATCAATCGAATCGCCATCATAATCGACATCACTAATATATGTATCTATGCCAAAGTGCGCAGAATCATATTTAATGTGCGGTATATAATTGTAGCGATATGCCAAATAAACAAGTCCGCTAATTCCAATTAAAATAATTCCTCCTATTACAAGTATGCTTTTCTTCATTTAACACCTACACTATTAATCTCTAACGTAATTATTTTATCATATTTGGGAAGTATAATCAATTTAACAAAAAAAGCCGAATACTCGACTTATTTCTTTTCATTTTTAAAATCTATTCCATCTTTAAAAGCATTGCCGATTCGTTCCCCAATTCGGTAATACCCATGAGTGTATGGATCAAAAGCAATTGCATCAACTAAACTAATATCGACATTATCACCATTCATAACGCTTTCTAATGCTGTCACCGCAATAATGCGTCCAATTACTCCACAACCCAACTCGCCATCTTGGTACTCGATAAATTCACATTCCATACATATAGGGAATTCAACTATAATTGGAGCGTCAACTTTATCCGATTTAACAGAAGTTAAACCACTTTTTTCGAACTTATCAGAGACATTATTTGCTGATACAACACCAAAGTAATCGGCTTCTTTAACAAATTTCGAATTTGCAATACTAACTGTAAAAGCTCCACGTTTCTTTATGTTTTGAACAGTTTTATGTGTTTCTGTCAAATTAAGAATTATTTTATCTCGATCTAACATCATTCCCCAAGCGGCATTCATAACATCGATCGAATCATCGTCATTATATGTAGCAATCATTAAAACCGGCATCGGAAATATAGCTTCCGTCGTACTGATACTTTTTCGCATAATAAACACTCTCCTTTATCTAATAAGATTATACCACTCATATACTCAAACTCATATCTTTTTTAAGTCTTTAAAGTATCTACTCTATTATCTTCTAATCCAAGATAATCACGTTCATTATTATTACAAATACAGCTACTCTGAGGCTTTTTCTACAGTTACTTCACCAGTAAGATTTTCAATATAATCCTCACCAATGATAGCTCTACCTAATTCATATAAACCATCAGCAGCTTCAAAGGAATCATAAAACATAACGATATCTCCCCATGGCTGATAATATGCAAGAACTCCCTTATCGCCAGCATTTGCCAAAGTAGCGCTATATATATCTAAATCTCGAGCTGGATAAAATATCTTTTCATTAAGTCCATAACTATCTATTTGAACTGTTATCGGAAGTTGATCATAAAGCCCCATCGCAGCCCCTGTATCATTTAATTCAAATATAATCTCATGTGTTCCATCACTCACACGAATTTGTTTATTATCGACGGTTTCGACGACAGGATTGTCTTCTCCTTGATTAATATTCTCCTCATTCTCTACTGTATCATCATTCGAATTATCTTTCGTATCAAGATTGCGATTATTTATAATCAAAAAATACCCAGCAATACCACCAACAATTATTATTAAAACTAGAACAAGCCCAATTATCTTTTTCATATTTCCTCCCTTTAGCAAATAATTAATTTTATATAAACGTAAAATCACTATTCATTAAATCGCAACAAATACCCATCAGGATCCAGAATCAAAAATTCTTTATCACTAAATTCTTGATTATCAACATCATAATGAATTATCATTAAATTCTTAAAGAAAACTACATTCCTTTTCTTTAAGAGACCATAGTAAGACTCGATATCGGATACATTTAATTCCGGAATTAATTTACTGAATTCCATTTTAACCTCCACTATTAAAGTAATATATCAGCAAGCTCAAATTCAATAACTTTCTCTAAATCCATCAAAGATATCTCTACCTGATAACCAATCTTACCGGCACTGAATATAATCGAATCAAATCCAGTAGCTGTTTGATCGATCACAGTTTCAAAAGTTTTCTTCATTCCAATCGGTGAACAACCACCATGGATGTACCCAGTAATCTTAAATAAATCTTTAAAACTGACCATCGATATTTTCTTCTCACTGACAACTGCACTTGCTTTCTTCATATCCAATTCATTACTAACAGGAACTAAGAAAACATAATTATTGCCACTATCTCCGACGGTAACTAAGGTCTTAAAAACTTGTCTGGGATTTTGCTTCAAAACATTAGCGACATCCATTCCACTTATAGCGTCAGTATCGACATATGAATGTACTATATACTTGACCTTTTTTTGATCCAAAATTCGCATAACATTCGTCTTACTAATAGTATCTCGCATGATAATCACCATAATTAAATTATATCATAAAATCATGCCGATAAACGTCGAATATTTTTATTAGCACTCCATATCATATAAATTGCCATAATAGCATTAATAAGACATATAAAAGCTCCCATAATCCCAGTCATAATAATTTTGAAATTAGGATCATTATCTCCAAATTGTTGAATCATTGCAACTTCTAATGATAACATTGCAATCATTGCTACCGTCAAATTTATAAACTTACTAGCCGACAATATCGGTTTATCACTTTTTTTATATTTAAATACATTGATAAAAGCCGTAATTATCAAATAAAAATCATAAAAAGCTACAGCATAGATCACAACACCAGAATAACTTATGTCTTCTTCAGTATGCAAAATCAAGACGATCATCCCTGCTAAGACAATGGTTAACGTCATTAAAACTATTCCACAATTTCTTAATTTTCTATACTCTTGCTTGAGATTTATTCCAAGCTCTTTATCTTGAGAAAATAACGAAATGCGCATCAAACTTAAGGCCAAGTAATAAACAGCAAAAGTAATAAACCAAAAAGATTGATAATATATGCCAACGACAAAATTGAAGACACAATAAGCTATGTTTAATAAAGTCGATATGAATAGACTAAGTCTAAAAAATTTCGTATAGTTTGCATTATAAAATTCATAAATACGCGTATTTTTAAAAGCATTGCTACTAAACTTACAAACTTTACAAAACCAAGCAATAAAAATTACTAAAGCATAAGTCGATAGAAGATAAGAAATATATGCTAAAGGGGTATCTTTTAAATGAAGAAAAAAGACATATATCAATAAACAAAAGCCCAAATTAAATAATATAAAACCTAAATATTTATTTGGCATAAAAATTTTCTTTAACACTTTTTTCACGATATTCACTTCCTAATAATTCAACATTAACGTAACGCTTTACACTATCATATTCTAACATGTATAAAATAAAAAGAAAGATTATCTCTTTCTAGTTATCGTTTTTACTGCTCTTTATATAAGAATATATTGGATAATTGAGAACACAGACTAAAAGTCCGATGATACCCACAACAATTCCAACAATAATATCGCTTTGAGCTGGACTATCAACCATCACTCTACTCATTCCAAATCCCATAACTAAAGCACCAACCACCCCAATTATCCAAGTAAACACTATTCCCCAGTTGATAGGTGCATGTTGCTTTTTAGGATGAGTAGAACGATAAACTGGTATTATACATAATAAGACGATAAAGCCTACTATCGATACGACGACACCAGCATTAAACAAATTCCATTCGGGAATTAAAGTCATACACATACCGATAGCAAAAATAAGTCCACCTACAGTTCCCAAAACAATTTCTGACAAAGTCTCTTTTTTCATATTATATCCCTCCTAAAAATATTACTCGCTATTTTTATTTTGTTCTTCTTTTAATCTTTCTTTAGCTTCATCGACAGTTTCACCATCTTTAGTAAGAAACTTTTCGACGAATTTATCTTCAATTTTTTGATAACTACCAACGACATTCTCTTCGATCTTCTGATATCTTCCAACTACAGTATCTTCGATTTTCTTATAACCTCCAACAACTGTATCTGCAATTTTTTCATTTACTTCAGTAAGCTTTGACATATAAATACTCCTTTCTTTAAGGCAACACTTGTCTTATTAATGCGATTTTAGTATAATTCTTACCAGAGAAATAAACAACCATCAATTTCAATACAACTGTTGGAATAAAGGAGGATCATATGAATACACCGAATAACAAAAGACGTAAAGAAAGTCAGAACAAAATAATTAAAGCATTTGTAAATATCATTCAAGAAAAAGAGCTAAACGAAATATCAGTTAGCGAAATATGCAAATTGGCCCATCTTAATCGATCAACTTTCTATGCCAACTACATCGACATATATGATCTTGCTGAAAAAGTAGCATATGAAATCGAAAGCGAAGTAGTAGAATTATATAGCGAAGAACGCACAACCAAAAATAATACCCACAACTATTTAAAACTTTTTAAGCATATCAAAGAAAATCAAATATTCTATAACACCTATTTTAAATTAAACATGGATAAACTATTTATTATTAAAGAATATGACACTAACTTGTCAAAACACTTGTATAATGATCAATTTATCGATTATCACATCGAATTTTTCATGGCTGGCCTCAATGCTATAATAAAAAAATGGCTCCAAAATGGATGCCAAGAAAGTCCCGAAGAGATAAATGCAATTCTCAAAGCTGAATACAATAGCAAAATGCCTAAGTAATCTTCTCTATAACATATGCAGTTAAAAGAGAAAATAACGAAACAAAAAGATAATTAGCTAAACTATTAGAGAGGATTAAAACATTCATATTACTAACTAGAAAATGCGATATTATTATCATAAATGGATGAATAACGTATATAATAGATGAATATTTGCGAATTCGCTTATTTACCCCATTCGACATCAAAACCAGAAAATAAAATACACATAAAGACAAAGGTATTAATGATATATACATACTAGTATGTCTCGGGATATTGTTAATACTTAAAACGAGACCCTCAAATAGCAAAAGTAAAAAATTAAGAATAATTAATAACTTCCATCTTCTAATAGAAATTTTAAAGCTATATTTTCTAACGAATAAACCAATATAAAGAAATATTGGAACATAAAAAAGACCATTTCGCGTATTATCAAATATTAAAAAAATAACATCATAGAAGTCTTTAATAACTTCAAAACTATTTACGATACCATAATAGTTATCACCAAACAAACCAATAATGTACAAGGATAATAATATAATGCCGACAACTCGGCTACTAAATTTTTTCAATAGAAAATATACTAATAACAAGCCTAATATCAAGGCTGGAAAATACCAAAGATGATAAAACGTTCCATTAAAAAGTATATCGGCAATAATAGATAAGATATTTATGTTCTTAAAATATCCGTTATAAATGTTTATCGGTAAAAAGATAACGATACTAATTAGATATAAAACAGCTATTTTTTTTATGTATAGAATCAACTTAGTTTTATCATTTAAAGTTTTTGGTAGTACAAAATAGCCTGTTATCATTAAATAAATAGGAACAGCAATTCTAAAGAGAACGCGTGTAATAAGATAATCAAAGTTTTCACTTATAAAAGTAAACGGGTAGACATGAATAGCTACTACCATCAAAGCTGCTATAAAACGCCATACATCCAAATTCATCTTTTGCATTAATTTCATACTCACTCACCAACTTTGACTTCACTAAATTTGTTGCCAGTTATATTATAGCAAATAAAAAATTGGAAAAACCAATTTTTACAACTATTTTTTTGAAAACATCTTCGAAAATATCCCGCCACTAGAAATCGCCTTTTTAGGATTATCATAAAGTTCTTGTAAATCATTAACTAAGTTTTCTACTCGTTTAATCTCCTCATCGACTGAGTTAGGTTTTACTTTCGCCGCAAAATATTTATCAATGCTATATTTGGCTTTAGGTTGATATTCTTTATTACTTCTTAAATACCATGCAATAATCGAACCATCTCTTTGTATTAAAGTACAAGATCCATAATTGTAGAAAGCCTTAGCCGAATTCCAATCAGTTATTTCATATTTGAATGTATCATCCAACATGAGATCTCTTTTTATAATCTCCACGACTTTTTCTAATATATTTTCTCTATTCTACTGACAAAACTCATACTTAACTCATTTGAC
>CALVQL010000017.1 GCA_944358235.1 uncultured Bacilli bacterium | reverse complement strand
GGAAGTTCGAAAATGTGATCGATGAAATCCGTTTGCATGGAGAAATTCATCTTATTATTATAACGTAAGATATTCCTATTAAGGAAATAGATGCTTACAGCATTAATCAGTCCAACAAACACAAATATAATTGTTATCAGCAATATATTTTCAGTCTGTTCTAAAGCTCTTATCTGAAAACTCATAAATATAGTTGTAAGAATGACGATTAAATCTATCAGGAAAATTTTTAATATATCTAGCTTATGATTTTTAAAAAAGGATATGTAGTTTTGTAAAAGAATATTATTATTAGAATAGTTGGGGATTTCACTTTTGGGGTATAATAAGATAACAATTCCGCTAAAATACTTATCAAATTCTTCTGAAGATATAACTTTCCTACCAACAGATGGATCCATGAGCACTAAACTATTATTGCTTACTTGATAAATTACTACAAAATGAGAAAGAGATTTATTTATATTTAAGTGAGCAATACATGGTAATTTAACAGATGAAAGCTCTGATGTCTTTACGCCTTTTGCATCAAATCCATACTTTTGAGCACAATTTATAAGGTTATAAGCTGTTACGCCTTCTTTTGTAGTTAGAGAATCCATTCTCAATTGTTCTAAACTGATATTGCCATTATAATATCTTATTATCGATAAAAGAGAACACACTCCGCAATCACTGATTTCCTCTTGAAGAACGATCAACTTTTTTCTCATATTACCTCCTTCACTAATTATCTATACTAAAGACACATATTTTCCTTTTGTTAAACAGTTATAATTTTCTTAATAGACCATATATTGTATTAGTATTGGAGGATTACATGATAAATAAATCAAATTTGTGGTTTTTGACCCTATCAAGCATTATTTTAGTACTGGCGATATACTATATTGCTATTCCCGGAGATACAGTTCAATCAGTTTTTAGTGCAAACGAAAACAACAACAGTGTCGTTACTTCGATTGAAGAAAGCGAAATAATAACAGCGATGCGTGTTTCAAAGGAAGAAGAATTATTGGAAAGTATGCAAAGTTTACAAGAAATACTCTTGAGTGATTCTTCAACAATCGAAGAAAAAAATGACGCATATGAGCAAATTCAACACTTGAATTCGAATAAAGCCAGTGAAGAAAAACTAGAAAGCATTATCAATGATACTTATAGTGTGAAATCTTTTGTGCAGATTAAAGACACAACTATCAAGGTTGTAATTGCCAATAAAGATGACAGTTATGAATTAGCAAACAATATAATTAATACTGTCAATAGTGAACTGGATGGCACATATTATGTAACCGTCAAATTCGAATAACCCACACTTAATTGTATATTCATCATAAAATATATTGGTTGAATATATGAAAGTGAGGTTATTATGAATACGAACATTTTGACAGCTCGCGAAAAAGAAATATTCGAACTACTAGTCCTCAACAAATCGACAGCCGACGTTGCTGCATATTTAAATATAAGTGAAAAAACTGTTAGAAATCATATTTCAAACGTTATGCAGAAGCTAGAAGTTAAAACAAGATATCAAGCAGTGATTGAACTAATAAAGATGGGAGAATTAAGTTTAGAATAAAAGTCGCATAAGCGACTTTTTTTTGCTTATTTGAATATAATTTAATGAGGTGTGATATGCTAAAACGAAAATTCTTAAAAAAAGTGTGGATAGCAATATCTTGTCTAATAGTTATCCAAATTGTAGCGATGTTCCCCAAAAATGATGATAAAGATTTTACGATAAAGCCTAGTAGTAGTACCGGAATTATCTATCTGCTCGACGATAACAATTACGTTTCGCGATTAGAGATTATGTACAATGCTACAAAAAAAGAAGATCTAGTTCGAGAAATCATCAGTATTCTGACGATCAACAGTGATAAATCAGTACGTATCAGGAGTGGGTTTACACCGATAATTCCAGAAAATACGGAACTATTGGATTTAAAGATCGAAGATGAACAAGTTACTTTAAATTTCTCTAAAGATATCCTTTTAATAGATGAAGAATTAGAAGAAAAGATGATCGAAGCTATCGTCTATAGCATTACTTCAATTGACGGAATCAATTATGTCAAATTACTCGTGGAGAATCAAGCTCTCGAAAAACTCCCCCACTCTTCGAAAAAATTACCAGATGTTCTCGATCGTTCAATGGGAATTAATAAAGAATATGACATAGAAACTTTGAGTAATATAAAAGAGACGACAATATATTATTTAGCGCGCAATAACGACTATACTTACTACATTCCCGTAACTAAATACAGTAACGATACAAAAGAAAAAATCGAAATTATTATCGATGAACTGAAAAGTTCTTCAACTTATAATACTAATTTAATAAGTTATCTCAACGAAGAAACAGAATTGATTAATTACGAGTTTCTCGACAGTTCGATGATTCTCAATTTCAATGATTCCATATTAGCAGATATAAATTCGAATAATATCATCGAAGAAGTAACTTACACGATAAATCTTTCGGTTCAAGAAAATTACGATGTAAATAATGTCATCTATTATGTCGACGACCAAGTTAATGCTAACTATTTTCTTCCACGAGGATGAGCGTGTAAATAAATATCTTTAATTCGATCGTTAGTAAGATGAGTATAAATACTCGTCGTATTCAAATTAGCATGTCCTAAAAGTTCCTGAACACTTTTTAAATCGCATCCTTCATTTAACAAGAGAGTTGCAAATGTGTGACGAAAAGTATGAGGAGTAATTTTCGTCTTTAAAGAGCATTTCTTTATCAAGTTGTCGATTATAGTACGTACGCCACGATCTGTAAGTTCGCCACCAATATGGTTTATAAAAAGACGCGAACTTTTTTTGTTTTTTAGCAATATCGGGCGGGATTGTTCTAAATAATCTTCTAACGCTTTGGCACAATGCTCACCAAAGTAGCATATTCTTTCCTTGTTCCCCTTACCTAATACTTTTATCTCGTGCGAAGAAAAATCAACATCAGCAACATCCAATTTGATCAACTCACCAACCCGAGCTCCAGTTGCTAATAGTAGTTCTAATAAGGCGCGATTACGAATTCCTAAAGGCGAAGAATCACATGTGTTTAACAGTTCTTCAAATTCATTATATTTCATATAATTAGGTAATTTGGATTCCGTTTTGGGTCCGGTAACAAGTTTAAATGGATTGCTTTTAACTACTCCTTTGCGTACCAGGTAATTATAAAAACTTCGTAAGGCTGAAAGATGACGATTGATGCTCGAACTTTTCATATTGTTTTCCTTTAAGGACTTCGTATAATTACTGATAATAGCATAATTTATATGCTTATAATCATACCCATATTTATCCAAAAACTCCTTATAATTATAAAGATCAATTTCATAATTCGTCTCAGTATATTCAGAGTAAGCACGAGCATGTGTTAAATATTCGATGAATTCCTTTATTAGTTTATCCATGATATCACCATCTATATTATACAATAAAAAAGCACTTTCGTGCTTTTATTAATTATGACAATCTTGCTTTCGCAATCTGTATCCAGCTTCTTCAGATGTCGTATTATATCTTTCAAAATCTTCTTCTTCCAAAAATTCCTCTTTTTCATCTTCTTGTTCGATTGACAAATGTTGTTGTGAGCTGTATCTACGTTCTTCGACAAACTGCAAATACGCTGAATATTCTCTTAGGAATAATCCTAAATCGACTAAACTTCGCTGTTGTATCTGGCGCGGATAATAGTTTTCACGCTTGTATAGAGCTGATTCGAAGAATAGATTAAGTGCTTTTCTGAACTCTAAATCTTCCTCGTAGTCAAATCCATCACTATCCGATACTTCGTTAATATTTCGCGAAGCATTGTACATTTCTTCAAGCGCATAAAAGATCATCAATCGCCCCTTGGGAAAGTAGGCACGTAGACGACTAAAAAGAGAAATCATTTGCTGATCAGTCAGATTATTAGAATTGAAGAACAGATTCAAGCGTTGGAAATATAGTGTTTCGTTATCGAGGTCATCTTTTTCTTGCAAAGATTCGATGAGCATATCGATATATCTTAATGTCAGTGAGGATGGATAGTTCTCCTTTAAAGACTTTAAAGAACTGATGGCAAGTTCGCGGTGTGTAGGTCGAGAAAAAAAGTGATAGATATCGGAACGAACTCCTAATTTACGCAGATAGAAGGCATATAATCTAGTAATAAAGTCTTCATTATAACGATGTTTATATATAAAATCAAAATTATGATCTATTTCAAAAAATCTGCGTTCTTCACTGGTACAAATATTTTTTCCATTAAGTAATGGCTGATAACTGATATCATCTTGATTGTTCTTCTTTATGACGTATGCTAATTGACAGTTGACATTAGGGATTAATCCCTTTCGGTATAAATATTCCTTTAAACTTTTTTCATCAGTAAAGGAAGTTGTAAATTTTATAATATTCAAAATTTTTCGACTTTCTTTCGGTTCGATGAAAATTTCCTCATGTGATAAATCGATAGGTATATAAGAATATTTGTATCCATAAGCTAAATAATACATATCCCCACCCCTTTAATTGAGTCATATTATATATAATTATCGAAGAAAATGCAAATTACTAGTCATCGAGTTCTAAAAAGTCAATATTTTCATCTTCGTTTTTACTTGTCGTTGGCGTAGGCATCGGTGTTGGAAGTGGAGAATCGGCATTTTGCTTAGGCGAAGGCATTTGAACAGCTTGTGGTTGTGAAGAATTGCTCTTCGGTGCTGGCATATCTATCGGTTTTGATTCATTCGAATTTACTTTAGAATCTTCCTTCTTTATAGGCGTTTCACTCGCTTCTGGTACTGATTTCGGATTAAACTTCGCTCCTTTATGTACTTTGCGTTTTTCCTTTTTAACTTTCAATATAGGGTCATTGTTCTTACGTTGAGCAGTTATGATGAAGATTACTATGAATATTATTATTGCTGCGACAAAGGCAATTATTATAATCAACGATGTATAGTCTCTTTTTTCCGGGTCTTTAGTAATATTTATACGGTACCTCTGAGAATTAGTATTATCTTCAGAAGTTACCGTTATCGTTACAATACTTCCATTAGTCAAATTATTCGTATTAGAAATACTAACTATAGCGTTTTCATATGTCGGTTCAGCGTTAACCTCAATAGAGTCGACGTCATCTTCAAGATGAATAGTATATTCGAAGATGCCAGATTCAAATGGTATAGAATATCCTGGTACCGAAAGACTGAATAATGATGCGTCACTTTCCGGATAATATACAGTTTCGCCTCGTGGTAAACGGTTAACATATATCGAGTAAACCGTAGTAGATGCGTTATCTGGACTGACAACTGTTATATCGATTACATTCTTACCTACTTGCAAATTTTCGTTCCCAGTTATTGTTACTGTTGCATCGCTATTAGCTGGAGTTGCATTGATATTGATACTTTCAACTTCGTAAAGAACTTCGACATTATATTCAGTTATAAAACGCGAAAAGGTTATATCGAGTTCTTCCGACTCTAAACGACTTAAAAGCGAGTTGCCGTTAGAAGTATCACGTGGCTTATCGTCAGTCGCTTTAGTGGTTGTAGTTTCAGTATATTCAGCTAATTCGATCTGGTTGCTACGTAGGACATAGGCAGTATCAGCTGGTGAGTCATTCGTAATATGATAACGGAAATTATTTATTGTAACTTGATCTTGAACGGGAGTCGAAACTTTGGCGACAACTTGACATCTATAAGTGACTAAATTTTCACTCTTAGGTGTTCCAGCTAAATTAAATGATTTATTGTCGCTGGTAGAATTCTCTCTCAAACCGTCCGAATAAGAGTTATAAACACACGATACAAAGTCCGTGTTGGTAATCGTTCCACTTAGTTCTTCATAATTCGTGTTAGCTACCCCAGTTACATGACAATAGAAATAGTCTTCGAAACTAAATGGCCCACTCTCACACTGTATATCATACGCATAAATATTTAACGGAAGAAACGTCACAACTAATATCAAAAGTAAATACCATTTATTTTTCATAACCATTCTCCTTTTTATCCATTATTCTATAATAATATATTAACATAATTTAGTATTCACTGTCATCATTAAGTTAGAAAAAAAGTGACGACTTTTAGTCTAAGCCGCCACTTTGATGTATTTTGTAAACCAAGTTTAAACGATTAACTTCCTCACTCTTTGTCATTATTTTATAACGAGTTAGATCTCGCGTTTTTAATCCCATTATTTCCGCAATTACTTCATCTGTCATAAAGGAATTAGAAATACTTACTAGTTTTAAATAGAGATATTCTTTTTCAGCCGTAGTAAGTGGTAATAACAAATCCTGAATAGTTGATGATGAAAAGATAAAATAAAGACACTGAGGAATGTTACTTGCAACATAAATTAAAAGATTATTTAAATCAAAGTACTCAATATGACGAAGATATATTGCTAAGACTTCTTCTAAAGTAATTCCTAGAATTTCCGAAACTTTTTCCGGGCTATTCGTCACTTTAGTATATTGTAAGATCACTGTGTCCAAGTAATCGTCCATATCTTCTAAATCTTGATTCATATAGATTTTTTTCATATAAGAATAGCGGTTTTTAGTGTAATCATAGTTATTTTTGATATCTTTAAGGATCTTTTGAAGAGATTTCTTAATACTCTTATCATTAATATCATCTAGTGAAGCATTTTCACGATATGATTTAGCAAATATAGCTATATTAGAATCGGCATTATCGTCCTTCAAATTCTTTTCAATATAGAACTCAATGGTATCTTTAAGTATCTTGAGTTCTTCTTCAGTCATTTCTGAATCACACAACATTCCGAGAATAGTTTTGGCTTTTACTTCTTTTTTAGAAGAAATCTTTGTTTTATTCGGTTTAGCTATCAGTTTACCAAGAGCTTTAATAGTTTGTAAATCTTTCTTGTTTAAAGATACAAAAAATATTTCTTGTGTAATATCTTCACCAAAAATCTCATAAATTCTTTGCACTAAAGCTTCATCAGTAGTCTTGTTAGCTCGCAATGTTTCTTTTATAGCATCTAAATTAACTCGTGTCATATTATTTACTTGCTTTAAAGCTTCACAAATGTCGACTTTAAATACTTTCAGCGAACTTCTCAACTCATCGACACTGAGATGTAATAAATTATTTAAATCTTTCTTGAAAGTGAATATCGCCATATAATCATTTTGACCTGGTTGGTATTCTGTTGTTTCTTCGTCATGATTCGATCCGAAAATAGAACGTATTCTAGAATAAGTATTAGGCTTTTTTATCTCGCCATAAGTAGTTATTATAGATATTTTTTCCAGTAACTCATCCTTACTACTATTATTTAATATGTCTGGTGATATCAAGTCAAAAACTGTTCTATTCTTCTTATATCTTTTCCTAGTACGTACCTTATCAAAATCGAGATCGATTAGATTAATTATGTCCTGGCGGAAGACGGAAATAGCTTTGTACGTTTTGCTATCTCTAGATAATGTTTCGACTTTCCCTTTATAGTCAGTGCCAAATACATCACGTAAATGTCTGTATTGAGTCGGCCTTATATTTTCACAAAAGGCGATTATTTTAGCAACACGTTCCGACAATTCTTCTTCTGAAAAGCGCTCCTTTATATCTTTAGGAATATAATTCATAAGAGAGTGTGTTTTTTTGTTGAGAAGATTTTGCTCTCGGTCTTGATGTATTTTTAGAACTTTGTTCTTAACACCCGTAAAATATGCTATAAAAGCAGTGGTATCGCGACTATTTAAAAATTTTGTGCTAGCACTTTCGTCTAAATTTTGGCCATAAATTTTCCTAACTAAATTACTAGCTACAGGTGATCGCGAATCTTGCTTTCGGATAGCTTCACTCCACAATTCATCCCATTCGTTTTCAGGAAAAGCACTTTTTAATTCGACGAAATATTCAGAAAAATATTCTTTTACTTCATAGGATTTGTGATCATTATTCTGAACTTTATCGTTTGGATTATTAGTTAAGTAATTGCGCAAATAAGCAATACTGGATTTTAAATCTCTTTTTTCTTGAGGAGTTAAAACGCGAAATTTAGCCACAGAAGTTAGAGTTTCACCATAAATATCGGTTAACAACTCAAATTTTCTATGAGTTTTAAGATTTTTATCTGAATTGATTTTTCCAAAAAGAGTATATATTTCTTCAAAGGAACTATTTAAATCGGTGAAGTGCTCATAGAAATGGCGTTTTAGATATTGTTTGTTTTCGTCATACACTTTAATTATTAGTTTACGGGATCTCGTTATATAGCTGTCAAATTGCTTTTGTAATGCGAAATTTAATGTTTCATCGCTTGCTGATTCATTTAAGTAAGTGCCATAAATTTTTATCGCTTCAGAATGAGTTGCTGGAAAACGACGCTCCATTATCGGCAAAATGATCGATATTAATGCTTCTAAATCATCTTTTTCAATATCTAGATCTTTAAAATAATCGATAAAATACGAGTTCAAACGGGAAGGAACGTTGATTCCATTAGTTTGCTCAGCTTGTTTTCTTTTACATTCGAGATATTTTTCTATCTTATTTTCATAAACTAGTACATATTTTTTTAATCTAGCACAATCTTTTTCAGTTATAAGTTCGATTTTCTTCGACAACATTAAGTTATCCCCATAATAAGAAACGATACATTCATGTAATTTTGGAAAATGTCTAATCTGATCCGGAATTAAAGTGATAATAATCTCTTTTAATTCATCAATTGAAATTTGTAATTTTTCAGTATCAAAATATTCGTAAAAATAATCTTTTATACTTTCTGTTAACTTTTTTGACTTGCGATGTTTAGTAGGTGCTTGCTCCATTTCTAATGATGCACTTTCAAAGAATTGCTTTAACATACGCTTCTGTTTGGTCGATAAATTCCAAGAGGAAGCACGTTCTTGATCAAGATTTTTACCATATAGTTTTTGCAAAACATCATATAATTTAGTATTTTTCTTAGCCAGTTCTTGTAAGCGTTTTGCAGTATCGTTTAACTCAAAATCCTTGATATTGCAAGTAATATTAGGAAAATTTGCAATATAAGTCTTCTCTGGTATAAATAAAATCTCCGCAAACTTGTCATCATCCATATCCATATAAGTTTTTATGACCCTTATTAAATTATAAAATTCTGATTTTTGGTATGTACGTACTACAGATAAAAATTTCTGGTCTAAATTTACTCCAAAAAATTCCGTCAAAACAATAAAACGTGAATCTTTAGATTCTTGAATATATTTAGCTAATAAGCTAATACGATTATTTATTTTTTCGAGTTCTTCTTGAGTGCTATTCTTTTCAGCAACATAGTTAATTAAACTTTTTTGTTGACGTTGCAAAGACTTAGCAAAGTTCGTCCCTGTACTAGAAAAATGCGGCTCTTTTCTCACCTTAGAGCAAAGATTTGGTAAATCTCTTTCCACCCGAATTATCGATTGTTCAACGCTTTGCTTATCGAGTTTTAGTAATGATGCTATCTTATCGATTCCTAGTTTATTTACACCTAAACCGTAATAATATTTGAAAGCAATCTTTTCATCTAAATTATCATGATAATCGATAGCGTCTTCGAGTTTTTTCTCGCTTATTCTATTTTCCTGTAATATCAAATTAAGACTTTTCAAAAAAGTGCGTGGCACTTCCACTTTCGAATCATTTTTGCGTAATCTACTATAAAGTTCAAGAGCTTCTACGTCACTCAATTGTTGCGAAAGTTGTTTTATTTCACTTAAGTTCTTCCCCTTTCCTTTTAACAATACTAGTAGTTTTAAGAAATCGTCAAAGCGCATAAGTATTTGGTCAAGACGTGAAAGTTCCATATAAGATAATTTTTCTGTTACACCAGTTCCATCAAATTGCTTTCCAAAATGACGTATTAGAAGTTTAAAGTTGCTCTTCTCATGTGAAAAGCGTCTTATTGTAATATCGATTAGAGCTTTATCATATGTATTGTAAATGTCATAAATCGATCTTTTAGATAAATCGTGTTTCATAATATCCCCCCGTTCATACTATCTAACTTAAAAATAGCACATATTTTTTATTAACACAACAAAGAACTAGCGTTTTGCTAGTTCTTCAGTAAGTATTTCTTTTACTTTGACAGGATTAGCTTGGCCACGAGTTTTTTTCATAACTTGTCCGACAAAATAATCAAACATATTTGTTTTTCCTGCTTTATATTCTTCAATTTGACTTAAATTTTCATTCAACACTTCACTCACGATTGCGATAATTGCTCCATCATCACTGATTTGTTGCATTCCCTCTTTTTTCATAATGTCGGCAGGTTCTTCTAGTCGTTCTAGAACCATATAAAATAGTTCTTTAGCTTGTTTAGAAGAAATCTTACCATCACGCATCGAGTCGAGAATAACGGTTAACCTTTCAGGAGTCAAATATAATTCCTGTATTTGAATCTCGTATTTATAAGTGTATCCCAAAATATTACCAGTAATCCAGTTAGCAGCAGTTTTGGCATCGACACCTAAAGATATCGTCTTTTCGAAATATTTTGCAATATTGATATCTTTTACCAATATACCGGCATCATAATCAGATAAGCCGTATTCTTGCATATATTTTTCTTTTCTTTCATAAGGGAGCTCTGGAATGCTTGCTCTTATTTCTTCTAACCATTCCTTACTAATTTTATAGCGGGGAATGTTCGGCTCGACAAAATATTTATAGTCCTCAGCATCAACTTTAGAACGCATTCTAATCGTCGTTCCACTCTCTTCGTCCCAACGGCGAGTTTCTTGGACGACTTCATCATAACGTCCGGCATCTTTTAATTCTGACTGTCTTTTTATTTCATAATTAATCGTCTCACGAACGCCACTAAAGGAATTGACATTCTTGACTTCAACTTTAGTTCCTAATGTTTCGCCATCAGAGATCGATACATTGACATCACAACGAATCTGCCCTTTTTTCGAATCAGCTTCGGATATGCCACAGTACTGATATATTGCTCTAATGTATTCGAGAAATGCAACTGCATCATCGGCCGAGTGTAAATCCGGCTTTGTAACGAGTTCAAGAAGTGGAACTCCTGCCCGATTATAATCGATAACTGAAGTATCATACAAGTGATTCATACTTGCAGCATCCTCTTCTAAATGAATGTTGTCGATTCCGACACGGAAAGTCGAGCCGTCTTCACGAATAATATCGATATACCCTTCCATACCGACGCAATCTTCCGGTGGATTTTGAGTAATTTGGTAATTTTTTGGCATATCTGGATAATAGTAATTCTTTCGTTCGAAGTACATGTATTCTGGTTGACGACAATTTAAAATCATGCTCATCATCAAAGACATTCTGACTGCTTCTTTATTTAATACGGGTAATACTCCTGGGAATCCCATATCATATGGACTAATATTAGCATTTGGAATATCCGTATATTCGTTTTTAGAACTCGAGAATACTTTTGATTTTGTCTCGGATACTTCACAATGCATTTCAAGCCCAATAGTCACATTATATTTTCCCATTACTGTACCTCCCTTGCTATTTGTCCCTTGTAGTCCATAGTTTTTTCTAAAGCGTATGCTATATTCAAGACGTTTTGATCATCATAACAATTACCTGTAATATTTACTCCTACCGGCAATCCATCGATGAAACCGTCTGGAATAGTTATCGATGGGAATCCGCCAAAGTTACCGATTTGCAAATGTTCTTCTAATGCTGAAGTATCATTTCGTAAAATATCCTTCGATCCATCTAAATGTTTAGCTACTCCTGTTCCGACAGGTAAGATCAATCCATCATATTTTTTAAATTGTTCTTTTATCGTATCGACAACTAAACGCCTTACTCTTTGAGCATTTTTAAAATAGCGTTCTTGGTTTTCCGTCTGCAAGACATATGAACCGATGACAAAACGACGTTTAATCAATGGAGAAAAACCTTTAGTTCGATGATCTTTCATTACTTCGATGTAATTATTACCTTCGCCACGAGGTCCAAAAATAAGGCCAGTTAAGTTAGACATATTACTAGTTGCTTCAGCACATGAAATTACAACATATGTGGCTGGAATTGCTTCTAATAACTTTTTATCTATTGAAACTCCTTCGACTTTTATGCCAATCGATTCACATCGCTTAACAGTTTCATCGAATATTTCGAGGTGTCTTTTTAGTTCTTCACTTGGATTGTCATAGTTTTCTATTTCAACGAGCTCTTTAATATAAAAGAGAGACTTCCCTTTGACATCATCAGTTAAATTATCGTTTAATTTGATAGAACTAGAGTCCCAAGTCGTCATGTCCCTATGGTCTATTCCCTTCATTCCATCGACGACGATTGCGGCATCACGTACACTTCTGGTGAGAACTCCACAATGATCTAATGATGAAGCAAAAGGGAATAATCCATATCGAGAAATCATACCATATGTCGGTTTATATCCGACAATACCACAATAAGCAGCTGGTTTGCGGATTGAATCACCAGTATCTGATCCTAAAGCATATGGATATACACCACTGGCAACGGCTGCTGCAGATCCAGATGACGAACCAGCGCACATACGTGTCGTATCCCAAGGATTTTTTTGAACACCAGTATGACCAGTAGTTCCCGTACCTCCCATACCGAATTCATCCATGGCCGTCTTATTCACAGGAATTGCGCCGTGTTTACTCAAATTTTCGACAGCAGTAGCTGTAAAAAACGGGACATAGTCTTTTAATGTATTAGATGAGCCGGTCGACAATACATCTTTTAAAGAATAGTTGTCCTTAATTCCATATGGAATACCAGATAATAGATCGTCGGTAACTTCTCCGCCCTTTGCATCATCTAAAATAGTGACAAAGGCATTACACTTATCTTCCACTTCATGGGATAACTCTAAAGATTCTTTAACTAATTCATCAGAAGTAACTTCATTATTTATAAGCATATCATGCAATTCAGTAATAGATTTATTCATATATTTCATTATCCCACCACCTTTATTACGGATACTTCGCGCTCATCGACTTCATCACAATTTCTTAAAGCATCTTCGATTGGTATAGATTCTTCCGGTATATCTTCTCTTAGTTCACAGACAAAATCATCAAGTGTATGTGTCATAGGTGTGACATCTTTGATATTGGGAATTTCATTAATCTTATTTATATTAGCATCGATTACTGCAAATTCTTCAAATAACATTTTATTTTCCTCTTCAGTTAGACCGATCAAGAGTAAATCTGCTAGCTTATCGACTTTTTCTTGAGTAAATCCACTATTCATTATACTTCCTCCTCGACAAATTTAATTCCAAGTTCTTCTAATTGACTAGATTCGATGGTACTTGGAGAGCCCATCATCAAATCAGCACCGCTAGCGCTAGTTGGAAATGCTTGAACTTCGCGTAAGTTCGGCTCATCTTTTAATAACATGATGATTCTATCAATTCCTGGTGCCATTCCACCATGTGGAGGGCAACCATATTGGAATGCGGTAAAGATCGACTTAAATCTTCCTTCGACTTCTTCACGAGTATATCCGACAACTTCAAATCCTTTAGCTAATGAATCGAGATCGTGATTACGAATGGCACCACTGGCAAGTTCGTTTCCGTTACATACGAAATCATATTGATATGCAAGGATCTCTTCCGGTTTCTTGTTTTTATAATCATCTATTCCCCCATGAGGTAGACTAAATGGGTTATGACAGAATTCAAGTTTCTGAGCAACCTCTGAATATGAGAACATCGGGAAGTCATTAATTATACATAATTCTAGTTTATTTGGATCTAATAATCCTAATTTTCTTCCCAACTCATCACGAATCATACCGGCAAATTTCTGAGCTACAGATAATTTTTTGTTTGCAATGAAGAACATTACTGAATTAGCTTTCATCGAGAATGCATCTATTAGCGAACTGCGCTCTGTATCACTTAAGAACTTGTCGATCGGTCCTTTAAATGTTCCATCCTCCATTAGAGTCAAATATCCGATTCCAGGCATGCCAATACTCGTCGCATAATCGACTAAATCATTAAACCACGAATTAGAATTTGTACCGATATCATCGACGACGATGACTTTAATCGTCGATTTTTTAAATGGTCCAAATGTAGTATTCTTTAAAATTTCTGTAGCATCTTGAATAATTAACGGGTTTCGCAAATCCGGTTTATCGGTTCCATACAATTCCATGGCATCACGGTAAGCGATTCGGCGAAATGGCGGCTTAGAAACTTCTTTTTTAGAAAATTTAGTAAATGTATCATAGAATATTTCCTCGCCAATCCTTAAAACATCATCCTCTTCGACAAAGTTCATCTCAAAATCCAATTGATAAAACTCAAGTGTTCGATCGGCTCTGGCATCTTCATCACGGAAACAGGGAGCTATCTGGAAGTAACGATTAAGTCCTCCGACCATCAATAATTCCTTATAAATTTGCGGTGCTTGAGGTAGAGCATAAAATTTTCCTTTAAAGCGACGTGATGGTACGACAAAGTCACGTGCTCCTTCAGGACTCGAGGCCGTTAATATAGGTGTTTGAACCTCGGTAAATCCTAAGTCGTACATCTTATTGCGCAAAAAATGCAAAACTTCTGAACGTAAAAGAATATTTTCTTTAACTTTATCGTTACGCATATCGAGATAACGATATTTTAGACGAACGTCTTCTTGAACTTGCTTGCTTGTAATTATTTCAAATGGTAACTCGTGCTTAGATGGAGCAAGCATATCCATAGTATCGACGACTAATTCGACTTCACCGGTTATTAAACGAGGGTTATACGTATCCTCGGCACGTTTACGAAGCTTTCCACTTAAACTTATAACACTCTCTTTAGCAAGACCTTTAAATAGATTATCGTCGTTTGAAACTGTCTGTAATGTCCCAGTTTCATCACGCAAATCTAAAAACAACACGCCACCATGATCGCGAATGTTTTCAATCCAACCGCTGACCTTTATATCTTGTCCGACAAGTTCAATAGTAATATCTTTAATAAAATGTGTACGGTATTTATTCATAAAAACACCCTTTCTTTAATATTCACAACTTCCAGGAGTACGTGGGAATGGTATAACATCACGAATATTTTCAACTCCTGTAAGATAGATTAATAAACGCTCGAATCCCATTCCAAATCCCGAATGATAACAACCTCCGTATTTACGTAAATTCAAATACCAATCTATTGATTCTAAATTAACATTCTTTTCTTGGGCGCGTTTTATCAAGGTGTTATAATCTTCTTCTCTTTGACTGCCACCCATAAGTTCGCCCGCTCCCGGCACTTCCAAATCAACTGCTGCAACAGTACATCCATCAGGATTTTCCTTCATATACCAAGCTTTAATATCTTTAGGCCAATCGGTTATAAATACTGGTGCATTAAAATAATCCGTAATATATCTTTCGTGTTCTTTAGCAATATCGGATTCATAGTCCGGAGTAAATTCCCATTTACAATCAGCTTTTTTTAACAGATCGACGACATCATGATGCGTTATTCTTATAAATTTAGACTGAACTAATTTTTCCAGCTTCTCTTTCAAACCCTTTTCGACGAATTGATCGAGAAAAACAATTTCCTCGCTAGCATTTTTAAGGACGTAGGAAACGACACTTTTTAGCATATCTTCTTCGATATCCATAAGTCCATTTAAATCACAGAAAGCAATCTCCGGTTCGATCATCCAAAATTCGTTGGCATGCGTCTTAGTATTGGATTTTTCGGTTCTGAAAGTCGGACCAAAAGTATAAATCTTCTTAAAAGCCATAGCAAAAGCTTCGCCATGAAGTTGTCCAGTACCCGTAATAAAAGCTGGATGACCAAATAAATCCTTGCTATAATCGACATGATTATCTTTAAATGGTACATTTTTCAAATCAAATGTCGTTACTTTAAACATTTGATTTTCTCCCTCGCAATCAGTCGTCGTAATTAATGGTGTATTTACATAGACGTAATTATGCTCTTGAAAGTAATTATGAATAGCTTGAGCGGCAATGCTACGCACCTTGAATACTGCTTGAAAAAGACGGGTACGTGGACGCAAATAAGCAACTTCTCTTAAGAACTCACGAGTGTGACGCTTTGGTTGAATTGGATATGTATCATCACATGATCCAATTACAGATATGCTTGTAGCAGAAAGTTCAAACTCCTGTTGTCCGACTGACTCAACTAATGTTCCTTCGACTTTCAAAGAAGCTCCGACTAAGATCTTCTGAATATCAGCAAAATTCTCTAAATCTTTTGAATAAACTATTTGCAAAGAATTAAAAGATGTTCCATCATAGAAATCTATAAAACCGAATTCTTTTTGGCGACGATGATTTCTTACCCATCCTTCTACAGAAATCGTATCGCCAATTTTTTTGTTCTTAAAAACATCAATAAGATCCATATAATCACCTTATGGAGTTAGACGCGATGGTCCACGGAAGATGAACATTTCTTCTTTTAAACTTGGAATTCCTAATAATAACATCGTCAAACGATCGACACCGATAGCAAAGCCACCGTGTGGAGGACAACCATATTTAAAGAATTCCAAATAGAACTCGACGTCTTTTCCTAACCCTTTCTCTTCAGCTTGTTTTTTTATTATTTCATAACGATGTTCACGTTGAGCACCGGTAGTAATTTCTGTTCCTTTCCAAATCAAATCGTATCCTTGAGGAACATCATTAGAACGCATATGATAAAAAGCTCTCTTAGTTTTGGCAAAATCAGTAATGAATATGAATTCATGTCCAAATTCTTCCATTGCATAACGGCTTGTCAATTTTTCTGTTTCAGCATTCATATCTCCAACATCGTGTTCAGGAATGACATAGCCATATCTTTTGGAAAGTTCTGCATATAAGTCAGCTAATTTAATACGTGGAAATGGTCTAGTTGGTATAACGACATCGACATCAAACAATTCTTTGATCTCTTTAGCATACTTGGCTTTGACATTTTCTAAGCCGGCAATTATTAAGCGTTCTTCCATATCCATTACGTCTTCGAATGAATCGATATAAGCAAATTCGAGGTCAAAAGATGTGAATTCGGTCGTATGACGATTAGTGTTTGAGTTTTCTGCTCTAAATGCTGGTGCAACTTCGAAGATGCGTTCAAATCCGGCAGCCATCGCCATCTGTTTATAAAATTGAGGACTTTGAGCAAGATAAGCTTTGCGATCAAAATATTTGACTTCAAACACGTCTGATCCTGATTCGCTTGCTGTAGCAATTAATTTTGGGGTATGTATTTCGACAAAGTCTTCATCTAACAAAAATTGACGCATTCCGTCGACAAAGGCTGTTTGAACAGCAAATTGTAAATGATTTTTCTGACTGCGAAGATCAATCCAACGATAATCAAGTCGCGTATCGATGTTAGCAGTTTCATCGATGGGAATAGCGGCTGCAGATGAAAGCACTTGAACAGATTCCGGTATAAACTCTTTTCCGCCTTGTTTTACATATTCACTTTTTACCATTTTTCCTTCGAAGGATAGAACTGAATTCGCAAGTACTCCATCTAAAGTTTTTACAATGTCTTGATTTTTCTCCTTATCAATTGACACTTGGATACTGCCCGTTCTATCTTCTAATATTACAAATATCATATATTTTGTATCACGTATTTTCTGGGCCCATCCGCTAATACGTGAAGGCTCATTTTCCATTAATTTTTCTATTAATATTCTTTCCATATATTCACCTCTCACAAATGCATATCGAGATAATCAACTAAATCATTCATCTTGATACGCTCTTCTTCTTTTGTCTTATTATCTTTTAAAACGACTTCGTTTTTAGCTAAATCGTCATCATTTAAAACGATTAAGAACTTAGCTTTATATCGATCAACACTTTTAAATTGAGATTTTAAAGAGCGATTGAGCAGATCTGTTTCGACGACGAAACCATTTAAACGTAACTCTTGTGCTAAATATGCAGCTGTATCTTTTTCAGTATCAGATACACTTAAAAGATAAAGATCGATAGAATCGTCGATAGGAATACGAACATTTTTTTCTTGCATAGCTAGAAGTGTTCGATCATATCCCATTGCAAAGCCTACAGCTGGGGTACTTGGACCTCCTAATGTTTCGACTAAACCGTTATAGCGGCCTCCGCCACCCAAAGCATAAGAATCATCAAGTACTACTTCAAAGACCATATGGTTATAATAATCTAATCCGCGAACAATTTTACAATCCACTTCATAATTTATCTCCATCAAGTCGAGCAATTCACAAAGATGATCAAAACGCTCTTTGGATTCTTCGTTTAAAAAATCTAAAGTCTTAGGAGCATTTTTGATAATATCGCTTTCCGAATCAACTTTACAATCTAAAATTCTTAATGGATTTTTTTGAAAACGTTCCTGGCAATCCTCGCATAATTCGGAAATATGTGGTTTCAAATAATCTACCAAAGCATTACGGTAATTCTCTCGCGACTCTTTATCACCTAAAGAATTAATCTTTATAGTTATATCATCAAGCCCCAATAAGCGATAAGCATTATATGCTAGTGATATTACTTCGGCATCACTGCGGGCATCGTCACATCCAAAGCATTCGAATCCCCACTGAGTAAACTCGCGATTTCTGCCACTTTGAGGACGTTCATAACGATACATCTTCATGTTATAAAAAACTTTGATAGGATCAGTTAAATTGCCATAAAACTTGTTTTCTAAGAACCATCTGACAACACTTGCTGTTCCTTCAGGGCGAAGTGTAAGATTACGATCCCCACGATCTTTAAAGTCGTATGTTTCCTTTTGGACCATGTCTGTTGCTTCACCTACTCCGCGATGAAATAATTCACTCGCTTCAAAAACTGGTGTTTCGATGTAACCATAATTATATTTAGCACACAATGTACTTAGAATTTCATCGACGTATGCACGTTTTTTGGCTTCTTCGCCAAAAATATCATAAGTTCCTTTTTGTTTAGTTATCATAAATCCTCCTATAAATAAAAAAACCTACATAATGTAAGGACGGATTAATTCCGCGGTGCCACCTTACTTTACATAGGTACTCTCATTCGTTTTATCGCTACATAAGCGTTCTGTCTTCCGGAAGTGTTATCAAGATAATACGCATTAGGCATTTCCACCAACTAGCCTTCTCTTCAATACTTAATTATCAAGTCGGGTCTTCCCAACAAAATATATTATAATTATATTCTTATAAAACACTATTTGTCAATAAGCAAAATATATTATGGTTTTATTTATTCGCTTCTTCGTAGTCACATGATGAACACTTTATCATGTCCTTTTTCTCTACAAGTAAGCTATTACAGTTAGGACATGATTTCCCTGTAGGTTTATCCCATAATGCTACATCACATTTCGGGTATTTATTACATCCATAAAATATTTTCCCGCGTTTTGTTTTCTTTTCGATGATTTCACCATCACATTTTGGACAGTCGCAAACTATGTTTTCGACACGTTCTTCTTTTTTGATATATTTACACGTCGGATAATTGCTACATGCTGTAAATGATCCGTATCTTCCTTTACGTATGACTAAATCGCTTCCACAATTAGGACAACTCTCACCGGTAGTTACAGGGGCCTTTTTCTCCATCTCCGTAAACGCTGTCTTAACTAATGGCTCAAATTCAGAATAGAAACGTTTTAAAACTTTAATGTTGTCTAATTTTGCATCGGCAATTTCATCGAGCTCTTCTTCCATATCAGCAGTATATTCGACATTAATAATATTCGAGAAAAATTCTTGTAATTTATCAGTTGTCTCAATACCAATTTCTGTTGGAACGAACTTCTTATCTTCGACGCTAACATAATCACGTTGACGAAGTGTTTCCATCGTCTTAGCATATGTGCTAGGTCGTCCTATTCCAAGACGTTCCATTTCTTCGATTAAAGTTGCCTCGGTATAGCGACTAGCTGGTTTAGTAAACTTCTGTTCAGAAGTGACATCATCGGTACTAACGATTCCGTTATATTTATCAAAATCGGGCAATATCACATCGTTATTCGTCGTATACTCGCCATAGACTTTTAAATAACCATCAAAAATTAAGATTTGTCCAGTTGTCTTAAATTGATAATTGTTATTATCTAAGACGACTGACGTTGCTAAAACTTTGGCATCTTTCATAAGGGACGCTAAAGCGCGCGCATATATAATCGAGTATATCTTATATTCGTCATTTGATAGATATTTTTTTACACTTTGAGGAGTTCTGTAGATGCTTGTTGGGCGAATTGCTTCATGAGCATCTTGCACATTTTCTTTCTTCTTACTCTTCTTGACGCTTCCGACATAACTAGTGCCATAATTGTCTTTGATATACTTAAAAGTTTCTGCTACAAAAACTTCTGATAAACGAGTCGAATCCGTACGCATATAAGTTATCAGACCGACTGTTTCGTTTTCCAAATCAACGCCTTCATATAATTTTTGAGCAATACGCATCGTCTTAGTCGAATTAAAATTGAATTTATTGATGCAAGCTTGTTGAAGAGTTGAAGTTGTAAATGGCATAAACCCCTTTTTGTTTTTCTCTTTTTTTTCGATGCTTACAATGGAATAGTCGGTTCCTAATGAAGCTAAAACGCGATCAGCCTCTTCTTTGCTATGTAATTCTAATTTTTCATTATTATATTTTTCAAGATTAGCTTGAAATTCAGAAAAATTAGCAGTAATCGTCCAGTACTCCTCCGGAACAAATGCTAAAATTTCACGTTCACGATCGACGATAAGTTTTAAGGCGACTGATTGGACGCGCCCTGCGGATTTACCGCCAGTTTTCGATTGCATTAATTTAGAGAGTCGAAATCCAATGATACGATCAAGTATTCTTCTAGTTTCTTGAGATTTTACAAGGTTATAGTCGATTTTACGCGCATGGTTAAAAGCTTCCTTAACAGCTGGTTCTGTAATCTCATTAAACACAACTCTTTCATAATTGTCATCATCGAGCTCCAAGGCGTCATATAGATGCCAGCTTATTGCCTCCCCTTCGCGGTCAGGGTCGGTAGCCAGATAAACCATATCGCTTGCTTCAACATCTTTTTTTAAGGCATTTACATCTTTTTTCTTACCGGAGATTATCGTATAAGTCGGCTTGAAATCATTTTC
>CALVQL010000016.1 GCA_944358235.1 uncultured Bacilli bacterium | reverse complement strand
ATATCCATCGAAATATCGAAATAATCATCGAGTTTATCATCTAGCGCTTCGATTTCTTGCGACAAACTTTCAATTTGCTGATTTAATAAAACTTCACGCTCAGCTAATTCCTCTTTGAGTTGATTATTATATTCAATTTTATCTTTCCACTCTGTTAGTTTTTCATCTTGATAGTCCATAAGTTGTTCCATTACGGCATAACGATATATAAGATCCTCATATGAAGCGGCGTCGAATATATATTCGAGATATATATTCTCTCCACTAGCAATTTGATACGCAACTAAAAGATCTTCAAGTTGATCTTTTCCTTCAGAAATTTCCACTTCTAGTTGTTCGGATTCATTTGTAGCATCGATTACTCTTTGCTGGTTTTCGAGTATCTCATCTTGTTTGCTAGAAACATCACTTTTAGCGGAACTAATTTCGTTTTCAGTAGCTTCTTGAGCATTTTCATTTTGCGTCTTCTTATTCTTAAGCTCATTTAATTCTTGACGTAATTCAGCTAGTGTTCTAGCGCTACTGGCAGCACTTACAGTTGCTTCAGGAAACGCCATCGGAAGTATTAAAAGAAGGGAAAAAGCGATTCCCAAACTTATTTTCAAGACACGTTTAATCATACTTTCAAATACCTCCTTACAGCTCGTAAAGATCCAAACATACCGACCAAACCACCGACAAGTAATAACACAAAACTACATGTATATATTATTTCAGCTGGTTCAACCAATACCATCATATCGACAAAGAACTTACCTCCGACATAATCGTATAAGAAAGTATAACCATATATCGTTATTATTATTGGAACAATTGCACCTATAATTCCTAATACAAAACCTTCTATCAAGAATGGTAATTTGATAACTGTATTAGAAGTTCCTACCAAACGCATTATATTTATCTCTTGACGACGAGAGAATATCGTTATCTTAATTGTATTTCCAATCAAGAACGCAGTTACCAAAATAAGTGCAATAACTGCAACAATACACGAAATCGATACGACATCAAACATGGATACAACTTGGTTAACGATCGACTCTCCATATTTTACACTAGTTACTTTGTCCAATTCTTTTATTTGATTTGCTGTATCTGTTATCTCCTTGACGTCGACAACATTGACGACAAAAGTCGACTGTAATGGATTTTCCTCTTCCGTTAACGTGTCGATAACTTGAGCCATCGATTCATCGGAATCACGCAATTGATTTTTTATATCATCTTTACTATTGTATTCGAGATTATCTTGAACATTAGAAATACTTCGAATACTTTCTTCTATTGAAGATATCTCTTCTTCAGTCGCATCGGAATCGACAAATACAACTATCGTCAAGACATCTTTTAAATCTTCAGTGATAGAATTGACATTATATGTTACTAAAACTGCAACAGCAACCAAGATCAACGTTACAGCAGTACAAGAAATGGAAGCCATACTTAAAGAGAAATTACGAAAAACACTCTTGAAAGCATCTCTAAAACTTTTTCTAATTATCCTAAACACTCTCATTTTCGATATACGTTCCTTTCTCTTTATCAGAAATCAAGACCCCATCATGTAAACAGATTACTCGCTTCTTCGTTCGATTGACGATTTCCTTATCATGAGTTGCCATAATAATAGTCGACCCCATATCTCGATTAATACTCTCGATAACATCCATTATCTCTTTACTCATCTTCGGATCCAAATCTCCAGTAGGCTCATCACATATTATTAATTTAGGTTCATTGACAATTGCTCGTGCTATACAAACGCGTTGTTGTTCTCCACCAGATAACTGGTTAGGATAACTGCGCAACTTGTTTTTTAAGCCAACACGTTCTAGAGCTTTCTTTACACGATCTCTTATCTCACGCTGACTCATTCCATAGCTTTCCAAAGGATAAGCAACATTTTCATAAACAGTCAATTTAGGTAATAATTTAAAATCCTGAAAGACAACACCAATTTTACGACGTAACTTATAAACGTTTCCATTACGAAGTTTACCGACGTTAATACCTCCAACAAAAACCGAACCTCGATTCGGCTTTTCTTCACGATATAATAATTTAGTAAGAGTAGACTTTCCAGAACCACTTTGACCTATTATAAAGACAAAATCCCCTTTTGCTATTTTTAAAGACACATCGGCTAAAGCCGACACGCCATTTTTATATACTTTGAACACATGATTTAATTCAATGAACTCCATACTATCACCTTACTAATTTCAATTATAGCATAATCAAATATATTTTTATATGAATTTTGCATGAATTTTACACAAATAAAAAAGAGAACCTAACGTGGTCCTCTAGGTCCACCATGTGGTCTTGGTCCTCTTGGTCCTCCATGTGGTCCACCATGATGTGGTCCAGGTGGACCTGGAAATCTCTGCCAATAATTAAATCTTTCATAAAATCTGTATGGATCTTCCTTTGGTCGACGACTATCTTTAACTTTATTAACAGACTCATCCATTTTTATTTTTATCGGTTCAGCATAATCTGGTTCAATACTCTCATAATAAGCATTCAAAGACTCCGAAGCATAATCCAAGTACTTGAGAAAATGTTTACTTGGATCGATATTATTTCTCTTAAACATCTTCAAGTAATTCGAAAATTCACGCAACTCATTAGCATTATTTAAGTTAACCGGAATAAAATTGCCTTCCGAATCTTTTGGAATTTTGATATCGATGAATCGGGAAATATCGCCATTATTATTGTGAACACTATCATTTACGAAATCAAATTGCATTCCCGAAACAACCTCACGTTTTGGAACATATCCCGACAAAATCGCCCCAGTAGTAGAATCTTTAGCTAGATAAGAATACTTATCAGATAGGTGTCCATTACTTTTAAGTTTTGGACCAAGTGAAACACCATTTAGAGTTGATACACGTGGTTGAAACAAATAAATCGGATCTTGTATCGTCGTCCCATGAACAGTCTGAATGATGAGTTCACCCTTTAAAATAACATATTCATCTAGTTTGGCCGGATCACAACTGATTTCTTCTCGTACATCGATATCCTTCTTTTGATGATTCTTGACATTCTCAAAGTTCAAAGTACTATGTTTAGAAATTCGAGAAAGTCTCTTCTGACGGAGTTCTTCTTTTTCTTGATATTTCTTACTGCGTTTTTTACGTTCTTTAAAGAATTTTTTTACTTTAGGTTTTAACTTTTTGAATAAACGATACCCTGTCACCGCCGACCATTTTAATACCGGTGGTCCAACGACAATTCCAAGGATAATCAAAAAGAATATTTGAACTGAAGTCATAAACTCTCACCCTTAAAGTTATATTAATACATTTACACCACGTCGTCAACTTTTTACGAATTATTAACGATGAATTTTACAGAAATAAATCATTCTTTTTTATAATCTAAGACATCGATATCAACACTGCTAATCGATTCAAACTTTTTAGAGATTTTATCAGTAGTTGTATGTATATCCTTAACTTCTGAACTGACAGTATCGATGCTCTTCGACAATCGATCCCAACGTTCCTTGTATCTTCTAAACTCTATTCCCAATTTATTTAGTTCTTCGTGGATTACTTTAGCATATTTATCACGTTCAATATTCTTTAAAATCATACTTATAGTCGATAACGTCGACATCAAAGTCGTCGGACCACAAATCCAAACTTTTTTATTATAAGCATAAGTAAGCAAATCCGAGTGATACGCATTTATCTCTGCAAACAACGCTTCAGCAGGTAAAAACATAATCGCTTCATCCGCAGTTTCACCTGCAACGATATATTTTGAATAAATCGCATCAATATGTTTTTTGACATCAGCCTTAAATAATTTTTCAGCACTATCACGCTCAATTTTATTTAAAGATCTATCCGTCATTCGCTCATAATTTTCTAAAGGAAATTTACTATCGATGCAAATTGTTCCTAATGGTTCTGGAGCAAATATAACCGCATCAGCGATAAAACCGTTACTCAATTTATGCTGAATATCATAAACTACTCTTTTTTCACCAAAAATAGATGTCAAAATATAATTTAAATTGACTTCTCCAAAAGTACCTCGCGTTTTTTTATCAGTTAAAACACTCTGTAAGTTTATAATATCTTTTGATAGATCATCGATGTTTTTTTGTGCTTCATCAATTTTGGAAAGACGCTCTAAAACGTTATTAAATGTTTTATTAGTCTTTTCAAAGTTTTGATCGATCTTCTCATTTACTTTCTCATTAATCATCGTAAGACGTTCTTCCATTTTGAGATTCAATTTATCAAAATCTTCGGCCAAAATACGTGACAAACCATATTTAAATTCACCTAAATCTTTCGTAATTTCATTTTTTAAACTTCCCAATTCACGAACCGTCTCAGTATTATCAACTCGATTTTTTCTAACTAATAAAATAATTTCTAAGACAATTGCAATAACCAACAAAACAACAACTAAATATTCCACTTCTCTAACTCCTAATCCAATTTCCAATAAGTATTAACAATTTTACTGATAACAAATGCAACTATTAGCATCACGAATATCCTAACTAAATAGACAGGATGCGTAAAACTTTCGATAAGTGTCGTTCCAATATAGCCCCAAAAATATACCATGAACAACTTGCCAATCAAAACAGCACTGATAAATTTTTTAGAACTTATTTTGGATAAACCGGCCGCTACATTTACAACACTAGCCGGAGTAAATGGTATAGCAAGCAAGATAACCAAACTACTTAAAGACATATTGCCAATATACTTCATAAAATTACGAAGTTTTTTTCGATCTCCTTTATGAAGAAATTTTCTTTCAAACCACTCACGAACCTTACTTCGAAACAAATAAAATGATAGTATACATCCTAAACAAGTAAATATCCAACTGATAAAAAAACCAATGACATTGCCAAAACTATAAAATACTAGTGTTATAAAAACACATACTGGCAAAATGGGGATAATTGATTCGATAGTTATCAAAAAACAACTAAAAATCGCTCCCCATATTCCCATACTTCCTAAAAAAGCTTCGATATAAGCATCTAAATTGACCAATATTTCACTTGTTCCGTCCAATATTACATCCATATTTATCACATACCCATTATATAATAAAACAATCACTATTTAAAGTATTATATCAATTGTGTAACATTATACCCTTTTTCTGTAAGCGCCATGACAACTTCTTTACTTTTTACACCATGACGACAATAAAAGTAATATCGTTTATTAAATTTAAGATACTTTTCCGTATCATATATTAATTTTTGATAAGGGATAAACTCTATATCTAGATCAATATATATCCCATCCCCATTATAATCCTCTTTTTTCATTCTCTTCATATTTTTATAATATGAAAAAAAGACACGTTTTGTGCCCTTAATCTTCATCAAAGAACGCGTCAAAGAACGCATCATCAGAAACCGGTGGAATAACCTTTGAATCAGTATCGACTTTGACAGTAGGTTCCTGTTTTGGTTGTATAGTATCATTAACAACATTTTGTTTTGGCATATTAACTACCGACAAGTCATTGGTATTTTCAATAGGATTCGATATCATAATCGACGGTTTACGTTCTGGCATCTGAGGATTATTTTGTTGCATTAAATCCTCAAACGTCTGAATTTTGTCACTTGGTTGACGTCCTATATTATTTGGTTGAACCGGTTTATCAATCACTGGCGCATTAATCGGCGAAGTTACAACCGTATCCTTACCATCGTTGACGACATCCGTATTGAAGAATTTTCCAATGTTAGCATTATTCGTTTCCGCTGCCTGAGTATTTAGAATATCAGTTTGTGGCTTGCTATTCTTCTCTATAAAAGGTTGTTCAATACTCAAACCATCTTTGTTCTGTGGCATGCCGACATCGATAGCATTAACATTTAAAGTATTCTTCTGTTTAGCCTCAGCTTGTTCTTGTGCTTCCAATTCTGCTATTTTGGCATCGATTTTTTTAACTAATTCATCGACGTTAAATGACGGCATGGTCGGTCGATTAGCCGGCATTGCATCAGGTTTACCTGCATTTCGAGCTGCCATAAACTCTTCAAAAGAAGGAATTTTAGGAGCCGATGTTGGGCTAGACATTCCATTAAGTCCACCACTCATCATACTAGCAAGATCTCCTCCACCAAACGAAGGTGCTTTTTTATCGTTCAAGCTATCTAACGTCTTGCTTCTACTACGAACTTTAACAAACTCTTTAATTTCAAATAGCTTGATTTCCTTTTTCTCACGCTCGACAAATTCTGCTTTACCATATTGCGAATCTCCCCAGTCGATATCATAAGCCGGTTTTAATTTTGTTCTAAAAGGATGCATACGATTACGAATAATTATAACTTCATTCATCTTTAATTTCTGTAAATCAGAAACAGTCACTAACGGTTGACTAGCTGTCTTCTCGTCTTTTTTAGATTTTACTTCGCCACACAATTTAGAAATCTCTTCCAAAGCTGATAACTCAGTAGTTAACAAATACATCAAATTACCACAGTTAGAACGAATTGTTTCGGCGTCTTCTTTTCCGTAAACTTCATTTAACTGCGCAAAATTCTGAATTATAAATGTAAAGCGAATAGCACGAGAACGAGCCGCCGTTACCATCGTCGTAACATCTTTAAGTGGTGGCATATTAGCAAACTCATCAAGGATAAAATTAGTTCGATAAGGAAGCTTTCCACCACAACTCTGTGCAACATCGATCAATGTCTCATAACACTGTTTGATAAATATCGTTGCCAATGCATGATAAGTAGTCTTTTCATCGTGAATTACCATAAATACAGCCGTTTTTTCCTTACCGATATCACGCATATCAAAGTTGCTATAAGCAAGCATTTCAGATAACTGTTCACGGGAAGCAAAAAGACGTATTTTTTGACGGAAAACAGAAAGAATTCCGCCTTTTGTCTCAGTTGGAGAATTAATCGTATTACTAGCAAATACGTAAGGTGCCGACGATTCTCCCTTCAATTTAAAGTACTCTTTTATATAAGTCGACCCAGCACCAAAGCGATCTTCTCCAACCGTCGTCATATAACTAATTGAATTCAAATTTACTTCTTCTTCATCTTTAGCATCCTCCAAAAGACCAAGAGCACAACCCGAAAAATAGTCCGAAGCTGATTTTTCCCAGAATGGATCTTGTGCTTTTTTATCCTGTAAAATATTTAACGCAACGTCATCGACTAATTCGACTGCTTTATCTATATTACCCTCTTTATAAAGACGATACGGCAAAGTTAACGGATTCCAAGCATTACCCATATTCGGTTGACGAAAGTTTAAAACGACAATATTATACCCTGTTGCTTTCAAAAATTCTGCATGATTCTTATAAATTTCACCCTTAGGGTCCGTAATAACCATACTTTCTCCATGCTTACATAAACTATAGATAAGTGGATCGACAACTGCAGTCGTCTTACCAGCCCCAGTAACACCGATAACTAGAGTGTGATTTTCACCATCATCAACCCACATATTCTTTCCATCATTGATAAATACCACACCACCAGCCGGAGCTGTCATATCCTTAACTCCGACACGATAAACCTTGTAGGCTTTCTTCATTTCTTTTTCTTTACACCAACGTGAATATCCCTTTTCTTCTTTTTCTCCAAAGGTTATACCAATACCTTTACTACGATCAAAAATGGATGCCGACACACTGAAAAAAATAGCAGCTAAGACGGCAAAAAACACTCCTAAAGTACCAATAATATATTTAGGAGAAAACCCTTCTATCGGATTAAAACCATAAAACTCACCATCATTGATCAAAGAAATCACATTGAGAACGGCCAGTGCACTAAAATATAATAAGAAAACACAAAATATACAAAAGATAATCATATCTCTTGGTGTAACTTTAAATTTCATATTCGCCCTTCCTTCTCTTTTCTAATTATAATATAATTAACTTCTTTTTTCTATACCTATTTATTAGCTTTAGATATTTTTATAGCTGCCAAAGCAATTAATATTAGTATAATCGCCCCAATTGTTAGAAAAACAATAACATAGATATTATTGCGCGTTTTAATCGATAAATCGGTGATAGCTTGCTCTTGTTCCTCATCAATTACATCATTTATTGAGGTTGTCGTCGTTGTTGTCGTACTCTCGGATATAGGCGGATCGACAATTATGACATCATCGCTTCCTTCTTCCCATTGCATATCGGCATTATATATTCTACTTAATATATCTTCGCTTATTGTAACTCGAGCAGACTCATTTCTCCCCCGATCTTTAACTAATAAATTAATGACCAATTGTCGATCAGATACTCGCGTTATCGTATGCTCAATTGTATAATCATAATTATAATCACGTGATACCATCGCTAACGAAAAATCAATATCACCCAAACCAACACCACTAATATCCTTTTTGAAATCTTGATCACTATTTACCAAGACATCAAAAGTATTATCGTAACAATCGTCAAACAAAACGACAATCGAAGTTATATTCGTCACATCAACATTACTGTCAAAAGTTGTAACTACTTCGACATTATCATAATAATCCAAAGCATCAACTTTAAAAGGTATAAATAAAAGAAAAAGAAACATCAACATAATTACCTTAATCTTCAATATACTTCCTCCTTTACACGACACTTACATATCGTAAATAAATCGTAAAACTAGAATAATTATTTTTGACGATTCCGGTATTGGAACTAAGTGCATGATACCATTGACCATTTCCAGCGTAGATTCCCGTATGATTAGTATCATCAGATGTCGATCCCCCTCTACGCTTAAGTCCAATATCACCTGGCTGCAATTCATCAGCAGAAACTTCGATAAAACGAGTCCCAATTTGACTAGAAATACTGCTTGTCGTAAGATACCCAGGATTAGCATCCAAAGCCGTCCAAAGAACCCACTGAACATATCCAGCACAGTCTAAGCCCGTTATTGGAAAGCCACTAAGACCCGGCCCTGTTGGATGTCCTCCCCAATTATAAGACATGCCAACTAAAGAAGCCGCAGCAGCTAAAATTGCCTGACGTGTCGGAGTTAATTCTGAATAATTTGGTGTATCAGCTAATAAATTAGCGACATTCGTGTTGCTATTCGAAGAACTAACATATCCTCCACCTGAACTCTTAGACTCGGAATCACCATCAGTAAGATCCATAAATCCTCCAATAATTGGTCCAAGAACAACCACTATTATCAAAACAATTAGGAGGAGAAATAACAAAGGGGGAAGCAAAATCATAACAATTTTTTTAACGGCATACTTTTTAAATTTATCAACGTCCTTAACCGTCTTCTTAGCACCTTCAACAGCACCTTTAACATCCATGTTTTTTGCACTACCAACCGTATCTAAAGCATCATTAACAGCATCAGTAACTCCTGCTTCGTTTAATTCATCAGCAACTTGTTCAACTCCAGGAACTCTCTCAGCAGTATCCGAAACTACCCCTAGCAAATGATCACCTAATCGACTGTCAACAATCGCTTTATCGGTTCCTATTGATTGACCACCAGTAAAATACGCAGCTGCTCCTCGACCAACTGCTTCCGTAAGTTTTCGAGTCGAAGTTTTATCTACTTCGCCATTCTCATCTATCTCTTTACCTGGTGCAACCTTATCACCTTCACTTAACTCTTGGCCTTCTTCATTCTCCTGATTATTAGCCATTGTTTCAGAAGTATTATTATTTACATCAGTGCCTTCTATCGAACCAGTTTCATCATCGAAAATTTCTATATTCGAATCACTATTAGAAGAAGCAGAACTGATAGGATTACCATTAGAATCGACTATAGTAGCATTAGTAGCGGCCATTTCATTACTTGAATTCAGTGGTCTACCCGATGAATCTAGTATTACCGCCTTACTACTTGCTGTGGGATTAGAACCCGTTATTATGTTGGAAGAATTGCTAACTTGATTAGTCGTATTCGCTATCACACCCGATGAACCGGCAGTTTTACCAGCAACATTGGCTGCTTGTGACACTCCATTAGCCGTTCCACCAGCAGCATTAGCAACTTTTCCAACAGCATCACCCAAGTTCATAATCTCACCTCCTACATTTCACGCTCTCCAATCTCGACACGATACTTCCAAACCCCATATTCATAAAAAGTATAGTAATATCCTTCACTATCTTGAAGTACTATCGTATTCACACTAACTCCTTCGTCATAAGTAAATCTCTCTACTTGATTATTCTTTGAATCAGTGGTTTGATTAACACTAACATAATCTAAAAAGTTATCATATTTCCCACCAAATTTATTTTCTTTATTATCTGTCGTCAGTAAATCCCACGCACTCCTAGGATCATTTAAATAAGTATTCCAAAAATCGCGATAATAAAAACTAACAATATCAGCATCACTTATTGTCATAACACGATACTCATTAGAACTATAATTCTGATTTATATAAGGTATTTCTTCACCTAAATCAACACTCGGCTCATATGATTGATTACTTTGTAATAAACGATAAACGAGAAAAGCCACTACCAGCAATAACACGATACCTAAAATTATAATCGTTTTCTTATAACGAGTAAATTCATCTTTAAAATCATTCATCACACTCACCTCGATATTCTTCATCAGTTATCGGCTTGACACTAAAACGAAAATGTTCTTGATCGAGTATGACACGATAATATTTTTGTGCGATAAATATTCCTGTATTAGTTCCAGTTTCTTCTCCTTCGACGAGATAACTTGTCATAGTATCACTCAAATCTTTTGAACACATTAACTTCGCCGAAAAACTAATACTTTGATTACTTGTAGATATGTTTTCTAAGACGTTATCACTTGTAAGAGCATTATCACGAATATAATTTTCATCTAAAATATTTAAAACACTATCAGCATCATCGGCATTTACAAACGAATAAAACTTAATCAATGCCGAATTAACCGTATAAAAACGATTTCTATCTCTTTCCAACTCATAAACCTCTTGAGAATAATCCGTTGGATTCAAAAAATCGACTTTTACAACAAATTTAAGAAGTAAAACTCCAGCAAAAACTATTATGCCAAAAATCCCCCAAAAAGCCAAAGTTTTCTTCTCTGCATCTGACATTTTTCGCGCCATAACATCCTCCTATAAGCCAAAAATATTATATCTTAAAGGTCCCATCTTCTTGTTAACTTGCCAAACAGCATAAGCGGTCTGATCTTCATCAGTCGTTAGCGTACAATTACCAACTCCGCCACTCTCACACGAAGAACCACTATTACAAACGCCACTTACAACCGATGCTCTTTCCGCACTCATATACTCTTGAATATACGGAAAATATTTACAGCCACCAAGGCTCCAATTGCCAGGATTATACCAGTACTTTCCTATATATGCATATTTTTGCATCATATCAGAGGCAGTTTCATAATTTTTAACGGTATTCGCAAACCCTTTTATTCCTTCCTCAAACGAAGAATAACTATGACAAGCACTAAGTCCCCCTTCATTCGTACAACCTATTCCCCAATAATTATTACGACTTCGGCCAGGAGAAAAACCTTCGACGAAAGCACGAATGACAACCAACTCTGGATTAACATTATTCGCAACCGATACATTATAAATCATTTCCGCCTGTGGCAAAAACACTTCTAAAAAGGTCGATGAACAATCGCGAGAATTACAATACGAGCGCATTTTCGAAACAAACTCTTCCTTCGTCAACGAAGTAGTATGAACAGAGAAATCACCAGATACAGTTGTCGGACGCGGATTATCAACACTCATCGTTCCTAACGGATCGACAGCACATGTGATATCATTTCCTCCGACGCGTAATTCATAATGTAGTGATGCCACAAGCGTCCTACCGGTACTTCCGACTTTTCCAATCAATTGACCTCTTTGTACAGATGAACCAACTACTACACTTTCATGAATTGATGCAAGATGTGCATAAACTGTATAATCCCCATTACTATGACTTAAAACGATCATATTACCATAACCATCATTACAATCATAATCACCATTTGTACAATTATTCACAACCGATATAACTTCTCCAGTATAAACGGCAATGACATTAGTACTTCCATCAACACCGGAAATATCGATACCATAATGAAATTCTTCTTCTCCCGTAACTTGATTAGTTCGGTTACCGAAATAACTTATAACTTCTGTACTTGCCGGATCTTTATCAGCATATATTATACCATCTCGTTCTTCCGTTTCATCACTACCAATCGGCCAATAAAAACTCTTACGCTCTGCTTGCGTTTCATTCATTTCGATAAATTCTTGACTTTCCGATTTATCATAAGGAGCATCAATTCCATATTCTTTTAATATGTCGATTATATCATCGATAATCTCCTTACGTGCATCCTGTATCGCAAGCTCATATTGATCATAAAGACCAGCCGCTTCCAAGGAATTATCACAAACAGCATTCGTCAAACAATCGACATCCGCCGGATCCAATACTGTCTCTCTAAAATGTTCTTGTAAATGCGCTTTATTATCAAAATATTTATTATAATGTAAAAATTCCCAATACCTCTGAACACTTACATGCTTATTATCCATATATACATAAGTAGTTTCTTCTGGATACGAAGAAGCATAATTCATACATTGAGTATAATATTCATCAACTGGTGTAAGCCCCAAAAACGGAATCATATCCAAACGCAAAGGCAAAGTCTCATCGTGCATCCACTTACTAACATAATATTTCCAGAAACCTAACTCGGGATTCAATAAAGTATCCGCACATTTTGAATGACCATTAATACTTTCCAAAGATCCCCCATTATCACATCTATAATACTTCGAGCCATCTTCTGCCTCATGTTCTGTCGGATTTCCATAAACACCATAACACTTAGTATTATAAGCTATCATATTATTAATCAACGTCTTTAAAGTATCTTTTTCATCAGCATAATACTGCGCAGCATCAGCATTAGAATAATCGACTTCGATATTCGGATCTTCCAAATCGCTTTCATCGACCACATACGCTCCGGAATTCGACTCCCATTCCGTTTTATATTCTTCCCCAGTATCCGAAAAAGTCGACGGTGTCAATTCAAAAAATACAGTTTCCAAAATAATATTATCATTTATAAACAAACCTTGCTTTTCATATTTTGCAAGAATTTTATATAGCTTCTTATAAAATTTCTCTTGCGATTTTAATATTTCATTATTACAATCCTCTTGTTCCTCTTCAGTTCCTTCTTGGCAATAACCTTCCCAATAAGTTTTATTCTCTTCAGCAAATGTTTCCCAGTCAAATTCAGAATATTTAAAATTTGCGGCATTACTATCATCTGAAGTAAAAACTGTAACTGAAAAAAGTGCTATCACGAAAAGGAGTGTTAAAATTGGTCCTTTTCGCAATAACATTTTCTTTTTGTATTGATTTTTTTTCATATGATCACCGCCTACTTATTAAAGACCGCCACCAGATCCAAAAGAATCTAGCTCGTCTTGAGTCAAAATGACATTAATACGCATTCGCCTAGAACCACAGATGAATAAAGCTTCTCCTTGAGTATATGTCTTGATACTTTCTTTTTCATTATCATTCAAATCCACTAGTTTAGACAAGTCTTCAACAGCTTGCTTTTTAAGTCCCATAACGAGATAATAAGAAGCATTGTCAAATATTGCTTTACCATGAACTATGACCTTATCAGAGGCAAAGTCAGTAGGTTGTTGCGTAATTATAATAGTACCAGTATTGTATTTACGTGAACGCCTTTGCATTTGAGCAAGATATTCAGCACCAAGTTCATTATTATCACTCAATAAAATATGCGCTTCATCAACCATCATAACCGTGTTAACACTCTTATCAAGACATAATCCCCAAGCATACTTTAAAACGTTAAAGAATAAAGCATTTCGAATATTGACATCACTATTCATCAATTCCTTTATGTTAAATACGATAAAGTCAGAATCGCCATTAATAGTCGTATGACCATTGAAATAATAACGTAACTCTTTTACAAATGGACGGACCTTTAATTCGAGGCGTTCCATAACATCTCTTTCACGAGTTGCCTCCGGCATCGATAAGAGCTTCCCTTTAATAGTTGCATAGACATCATCAAACGTCGGATAATTCGTCGAATTAAAATTGGCAAAGTTAGTATCAAAATCTATTCCAAAACGTTTATAAGTTTCCTGAACAATTTCTGAAAACATCGATAAGACATCTTCTTCAATAGTTGGACTATAGTATTTCATAAACGCTTTCAAAGACTGTAACGCTCTCGTTAGTACTGTATAACCCAAACCGTTGGCGAGTTCCTCTTCATCCGAATCAACGATAACTTCTAGTGGATTAACCATACCATAAGATCCACCTTTACCAAGATCGACAAAATCACCACCAAGAGATTTTGTCATCTCCTCTAATTCACCTTCCGGATCGATACATACGATTTGATAACCATTACGGATATGATTACGCAACAGCAATTTGGCAGCTGTCGATTTACCAGATCCAGATGTTCCGAGGATAATCATATTGGCATTATTTCGATTATGTTCTTTTTTTATCTGATACAAGAATTGATTGAACAAAACAACTCCACCAGAAAAATCTATTCCCAATAGTGTCGAAAGCCCAGGATCTTTAATACTATCAAAGACAAAAGGATACATCGCAGCTACCGTTGGAGCAGGAACAGGAATACCAATACGAGCCTCAACGTCCTGTTTCGGGAATATCGGAATCATCGATTTCAAGACTTTTTCTTGTTCAAACATCATCGGAATAGCACGCATATTAAGTGCTGTCAAAAAGTTTTTTACTTGTAGTTTTTTAGCATCAAGATCATCTTGCGTATCCCCCATAATCATGACATGCATTTGAAAGTCAAATATTTTAGATTGAGTTGCCGCTAACATCTGTACAAACGATTCCATCGATTCATAGTCCAAGCGAATACGTTCTTTTAATGTATGATCATATTCTTTTTGATAAGCCTCTTTGAGTTCCGCAATTTCCTTATTAATAGTTTTCGACATTGTCGAAAACTCAATAGGTATATGCTTTACAACGACTTTGACTCCTGGAATATTAGTAATATTACTCAAGAATCCCGGACCAATCGCCTTAGGATATTCTAATACCGTAAGAATCGTTGCATACTTATCGCTAATCATAAACTCATTCCACTTGAAGTTTAAGCCCTTTGGTGCTATTTCACTTTTTTGTGTACTTTTAGGCATTCGTCATCACCGTCCCAAACTCAACTCTTTTACTGTCATTAAAGAAACTATCCAACAAGACACGAACATCATCATCAGTCAACTGTCTCGATACTAAGCCAGCTGATGCAAGCCCGGAAATCATATTCTGAATTCGTTTCTGAATTTTTTCCATATCCTTAGCACTTTCTTTAAACAATATATAGAATTCTGTATCAACCGCATTATAAACAGGACCGATAAATTGTTCACACTTATTTATATCTTGTAAAATCAATTTTCGAATCTGCGGTGACGGAGCATCCTGATATAATAACTCAAGTTGTGAACGATATAAGTTGATATCAACAGGACGATCACAGACGATAAGCCAGAACTCAAAATCCAATTGATTATAGAAGTTGCGCATTCCATAGATTGTACGGTTTTGTGTTTCTTGATCAGATATAAAGATATTTTTCGGTTCAACACGAACACCAGTCACAATCTGTTTTCCTTCTAACGCCTTACCTTCAACTTCGATCATACCATTTTGAATACTCTTTATCGGTAACCAATCTTCTGTATATTTACTGTTTTTTTCCGTCTTCTTCGCCATTTAGCATACACCAACCTCTCCAATAATAGGTTCTCCTATTACTAAAAAAACTATATATATTAGCAGTTAACTGCCATATATTATGATGATTCGGCACTGGCATTACCATTACCGAAGTGATTAATACAGGGGTTACAATCACCAACACATCATTAATAGTTTCTGCTTGAACTATCATCATCAATATCAAAGTAAGTCCAGCTCCAACTCCAAAGATGACAAGATCTATCGGATTAAACAATCCTAAAATAAGCATCGATCTTTTAGAATTAGCTGGAATCAAATATTGATTCATATCCATCCTCCTTTTTATTTTTTAGAAAAATTTTTTAACTCCAATTCTCTCTTAACAATATCCAAATATTGTTGACAATAATAATAATTGGCATAAATCTCACTTGCCGTCATAATGTGATCTGATCCGACCAATTTAAATTCTATACATTCAGTTCTATGTTTTCGTAAAAACGCATACAAATTCGAACAAACTTTTCTTAGAACCGGATTATCATGAAGAGTTTTTTCGATTATCTTAACGCGTTCTCGCATAAAATAAAGTTTTATCTGAGACTCGCTCATACCACGAAATTTTACTGGTAGTTCACCAATAAGAACTTTCATATTAACACTCTTTTCGGCAGAGTCAATCGCCTCCATCGAACTAATATCAAAATTAACAAGTATTTCCGACATTTCGATATATTGTTCAAAAAAACTTTTGAGATACTCTAACCTAGCAACGCCAAATTTTGAAAAAGCACTTTCAAACACAGCTATTTATTTCCTCCACTTTGATTATTTTGCTTATTATTCGTCTTAGGTGCAGGGCCATAATTAGCTGTCGATTCAATAGCTTTCTTTTGACTATCGAGAACAGATTTTACAGCATCTAATGCTTCAACTTTAGATACTGTAATGTCACTATTAGCATTTGATAAATCTTTAAGTAAATCATTGACATTATCAAATTCGTTATTAGTTTTTGATCTAATATCCGCATTAATTTTAGCAATGGTATCCGATCCTAACAAACTCATCTGTTTAGCCATATAATCTCCTAACGTTGCAGCTTGAGTATTAACAACTTGTTTATATTTATCGTTAAGTTCTTTAGCAATAATCGCATTTTTCTGAGCTTTAATATCTTTAAGCAGATCAGCACGCGATCCGACATCAATTTCCACTTGTTCTTCTCTCATAATTGGATTGTTATTAGCATCATATAATCCAGTAGGAACTTGCCTTATTTCCGTTCGTCTTTCACCATTTAGCGAATAAACTTTACCATTGAATGTAACATCACCTTTATAAATATCTGATGATAATTTCTTTTTAACTTCATCAAGACTTTCAACCGCCTTATCAGCAAGTCCTGTCATCGAACCTATCATCTTGCTCATCTGAGTATCGAGTTCAACAACTGAGTTTCCTGCAGCTGTGCGACCCGTTAAGCGATCTCGCGTTTCCTTATATTTCTCTTCAGCCTTGTCAGAAAGTTCTTCTAAGTATTCGCCACCCTTAATAATAGGATGTTTAAGGAATTCTTGATGTTCTTCTCTTTTAGTACGGGCATTTCTTCCAGAACGTTGAGCTTCCGCTAAACCCGAATCCGCAACTTGTGCAATTGATTCAGCACTTAAAGTATTAGTAGAATTATTAAAACCTGCACGAGCACCTGTAACTAAACCACGTGGTAATGATAAAGCAGCAGCACCCAAAGCTCCGCCGATAGCTCCAGCCTTGTTAGCAGCATTGCCAGTTCCTTGGTTATGTCTCCTATAAAACTCATTTCCTGCTCTAAAGGCATTACCAACCATACCGCCAACACCACCAGTAACAGTCGATATTCCCTTCATCGCATAATCATTTTCTTCAATTCGTTTCTTAACACCAGGTTTTAAATTCATACCAGCAAAGAGATTACCACCATTACTGAATAACGTCTTTACTAAATCTGGAGCTTCTTTGGCAAATTTAAGTAAACCCAAAATCAAGCAGACCATTGCAAACCCTTTTACAACTGGATCCATAGTATCACCTCACTTATATACTTTGAAATACTGCATCCAAGAGCGTTGGAATCAACGTACACAGATATACCGTAAATGATATCACTGCAACACGGATAAACACATCCGCATAGGTTTTCAATATTTCACCTTTCCACTTATCAAACGTTCCCTTGGTCTGTGGAAATATTCGCATAACTAACGGTATTGGTGCAACAATCTGTAAAAAAGCCAATTTAACAGCACGCGTTCCTAAATCAATGGCATAACTGATGAAGAAATACGCTACCATTACCGCTGCTCCAGTACTTAAAATCCACATATACTCCATACCTTTTTCATCGCCAACGACATTACGCAAAGACGATTTCGAAGTAAATGCCGATACTGCACCATTTCCATTCGTCCATTCAGTATAAGCATTTATATAATCTTCACACACATCGCGATCTGCTGTCCTTTCACACTCGGATTGAGCATCAGCTTTTATTACTCCACCACTTTCTGTCGATTCGATAAACGTCGAGTAACTAGTACCTTCCGGATGGAAGAAAGCCATAAAGACGATTAAACTGATTGACCGCCCAGAATTATCCATATCTGCGGAGCCAGTTCCACCCAAGACAATAGAAGGTATCGTATTATCCATCAAGACATGTTCTTGAAAAATCGCTGTATACTCAAAAATAAGCGGACACAAAACAATTGCAATTACCGATATTAGTGTATCTTTAATCAATGAAGTAGGTCTCTTTAGTTTATCTCCCCCGTCCGGATCGATAATAAGCATCAAAAGATGATACGCAAAAAAGAAAACCATTATAATCGAAAGAACCATGTAAATTCGTTCAGCAAAACCATCATAAATTTCCGAACCAGCTTCCGTCCCAAAAATATTTATACGCGATACAGCCAAAAAAAGCGTATAAGAAACCGAGACAAGCCAATAAGCTACTCTATCTAATAACGCTATAAAAAACAAAGCTAAGGCTTTAACTACGAAACCGGCTCCTACAATCGGATTTAGCACATCAATCACTCCCGTCAGTAATATCAATTATAAAAATCAATAATACAATACTCGACTATAATACACTATAATCATTATAAATGAAAGTCCCATTTTTTACAATAGTAACGTTTTTTATTTTATAAAAAAAAGAATGATTACAGAATCATTCTAACAAACAGTTTAACTAATTAGTTGTAACACAACCACTCCATGGAGTTAATACACAATTTCTACAATTTTGGAAATCTCCTTCGTTAGCACTATATTCAGCAATTGTTCCGAATAACCACATAACGATACTTGGTATAAAGAATATAACAACACCAGCTACAGCACGCCATAACAACTTCTTAGCGCCATCCTTAATCTCTTCTGGTTTGCTAGCAACTACTGATTTTCCTAAATCAAACATTCCAAAAATAACAATCAACAATGGAATAGCCACTTTTACGATCGTCAATGCCCAACCTACAAATTGTAAAATTCCACCTGCAGATGCACAAAATGACGCAATTGAAAAATTCATAAATCCTACCTCTTTCCTCTATGCATTAATTATACTTAAATCGTAAAACATTGTCAACTAATTTAAAAGATTTTACGCTATTTACACTAGTTTTTAAAACCTAATTTTCGTAACAAAGCATTAATCTCATCCAGATTTTTATTACGATCGTTTAATGGTGGCAAATTAAAATACACTTTACTCTTCGTCTCATACTCGAAATCAGCCACTTCATCATCATTTACAAAGCTCATATTAAGAACAATCTTATCCCCTTTACGTTCTAAAAAAGCATTTTTATTTTTCTTAAGCAACCTCGTAAGTTTGACATAAGATGGTTCGACCAAATACAAGACATCATCACAAAAGCGATCCGCCTCTCCAAATTCATTGAGATCGATAATGACGACCTCCGCGTTAGGAGATTCCTTCAATTTACGTTCCAAATCATTTTTATTCATACATGATGAAAGTCTTTCATCGTGATAAAAAATCAAATCCTGGCGGAACATCTCTATACCGATAGCATTAATTCCTTTATCATTTAATTGACGTACCATCATATTGGTAAGCGATGTCGCTCCTGCATGCAAAGTAAGATTAGCAAGTCCAATTATAGTCCTTCCCTTTCTCGGTTCCTCTACAACCTCTTCTTCTTGCATTTTACTTTGCGCTTTTGCCATATCCGCTTCGCTTAACACGAGATATTTGACATTATCATATGTATTCGGATGATTATAAAGGAATTTTATACCCTCAAAATTTCGCGTAAAATTATAAAAACCTTGCGACACCAAATTCGACATATAAGCTGCACTATTAACCGTTGCATCATCATTTAAAAGCAAGATAACACGCGAAGGTTCTACCGCTTTTGCTAGAGCATTTATCGTTTCCATATTACGATAATCTTTAATAGATGTGATATCGATTATCATCTTATTAAAATAAAGATTGACAAACTTACTTAAAAGCTCACGTAGTTCAAATTCACCATCGATTCGCTTAATAATATCGATATCCAAACGATCGATAATACTCTTATTTTCATTTGCTGTTACAACATTCATTATATCACCTACCTAATTCATCCAATCATCATCCGGATAATAAAGATTAACCGTCTCTCCCGTCACATTAAACGATGTAAATTGATCAAAGACTGGTAAAGACAACGAAAAAAACACAACGACCTTATAATAAGAAGCACTTAACTGTCCTGCCGGATTATAAGCTTGTACCTTTTGAATACAATAGTTATACTCTCCCGATTGTGGACGTTTTGTAACGGAATCACGCAATACTCCAATATAAATAGGATTATTATCTCCTAAAAACTGATCACAACTTCCTCGAGAACTATAACCAATATCCGTCAAGAATTCAGCTATATCAGCAATTGACTCACTATTAGGGCCATTATGTTTTTCAATTCTATCGATTATTCCATCTTTTACTTTAAAAGCCTTTGAATAATTGATGGAAAAAGCTAAATATCCGGAAAATAATGCAATAAAAGTAAGCACAATTACCATAAGCCATGACGCTCCAATCGCTTCTCTCATGCATAATCATTCCCTTCACTATCAAATGTACATCAAACGACTAATCAGTTTCAACCGTATTAGACTGACAAATTACTTCAGCCTCTTCACTACAATCTTCGTTAGCGCAATATGTACAAGTAGCAGAGCCATCACCATTATCTACACAATTATGTGCTTGAGAACAATATGTACTTCTCAAGATGTTCGATCTAATTGTTGGCCATATTAAAGTAGAAAACACAACAGCAATAGCAGCAATAGCAACTACAGCTACAGCAGTCATACTTAATTCTCCACTTGCTTCCTTCATATAAAACATCTCTCCTTTATTATAATTTAATTATACTATTATTATCGCTCTTATTCAATACAGTTATGTATACATTTTACACTTTTTTAAAAATACGGATCATTAGGATAATATATAACATTTGTTTCGCTACTTATCTGAAAAGTAAACAAATCTCCTAGCACCGGTAACGAAAAATTAAAGAAAACGATCAAATTATAATAATATTTATTTTCAGCGCCATCTTCACCATCTCGGCGTTCACGATAAACGCAATAACTCTGTCGATCCGTTGGATTCTTTGTAACGATTTGATCAGTTACCCCAATATAAGTTGCATTATCTTCAGGAACTGGACATTGAGATTTTATTCGATAATTATATCCTTGCATTAAACTATCTATCTTAGCAAGCGAATTTGGATTTATTCCATCATATTGTTCGATAATCGTAATCATATT
>CALVQL010000015.1 GCA_944358235.1 uncultured Bacilli bacterium | reverse complement strand
TTAGATAATATTGGTAGTGGCGAAGGTTATTTTATAACGGATGGATACGCTGTTCCGATAACTTGGGAAAAGACAAGCCGTGAATCTCAAACGGTCTATCGTTATCTGGATGGAGAAGAAATTATTCTAAATGATGGTAATACACATATCGAAATTCAACCAATTAATAGAAAACTTACATTAAATTGATTGAAATATATTCAAGTTAATGATAAAATACTTATAGAATAAGGAGAGGTCTTATGTTAGATTTTGTTATTTCAAATTATATTATTTTTATAGTTATCGCGGTAATTCTCTTATTAGGTCTTTTAGGATATATGATGGATAAGAAAAAATATGAACAATATCGCGAGGAAATTATTAACGAGGGAAGGGCTATTGATGCTTTAGAAGCAGAACCAGATATTGACACTATTGCTCAACCGGTTCCACTTAATGACCAAAATCCGATGAATAATAATGCAAATACTGTTGATCCTTTAACTGGTGAGATTCAAAAATAAAAATGCATTTTATGCATTTTTTTTGCACAATATAGCATAATATGTGATTATTTGTTATAATTATTTATGAAGGAGAGGTTTTATGACATTCACTACAATATGGAGTATAGTCACCAAAATATTGGATATATGTTTTGTTTGGGTTATATTCTATTTTATATTCAAAAATCTTAAAAATAATGTCAAAATGGTCCTGATTTTCAAAGGAATTATCTGGATTATTGTTATAAAAATATTGAGTAACGTCTTAGATTTATATACAGTTGGTATCCTTTTAGAATACGTAATATCTTGGGGACCAATTGCGTTAATCGTTATTTTCCAACCGGAAATTCGTAACGTCTTAGAGCAAATCGGTCGTACTCAATTACTCGGTCGCCATAAAGTGTTGACTGTAGATGAAAGAGAACGTGTAGTATTCGAGATTATGACTGCTATCGAACATTTGAAAAAGCAGAGAATCGGTGCGCTAATTGTCATCGAACGTAATATGAGTTTACAAGAATACATTTCGCCAACTACTAAGTTGTATGCGGATATATCCAGTCAATTACTTGAAGCTATTTTTCTTCCACCGAACCCGTTACATGACGGGGGAGTAATTATTCAGGGAGATAAAATTACTTGTGCTGGAGCTGTATTTAAGACTAGTATGAACCCGAACGTCAATAAAAAACTCGGTACTCGTCACCGTGCTGCATTAGGTGTTGCCGAAGAAACTGATGCTCTTGCACTAGTCGTCTCTGAGGAAACTGGTCGTATCAGTATTGCTTGTGATAACTATCTTCATTATAATTTAACTCTCGAAGAATTCCGTTTGATGTTAATTGAAGAACTTAAGCCTAAAGCTGATGTGTTCTATGATGCCGATGAAGGAGAGGTGGATGAAGATGAATAAGATTTTCAAGCCCTTCATAGCATTATTTCGTGCTATTTATAAGATAATTGACAAGATAATCGTAACTCCTGTCAGTCGTCTTATATATAAATTGAATGAAATATCTCGTGAGAATAGCGGTAAATTAGAACGTCTATTTCATCGTCAAAATGTTTTGATTTACTTATCATTAATTTGTGCTGTCGGAGTATTCTTACTTATCGACTCTCAAGTTATATCTTTGACCGAAAGAGAAGCTGAGATTATCTCTGGCCAAACGGTATCGGTTTTATATAATGAGGAAGCCTATGTCGTCGAAGGAATACCAGAGACGGTTGATATAACATTAATTGGTAGTAAATCGACTATTTACCTAGCTACACAGTTAGGGGAACATCAAGTTGTCTTGGATTTATCTAATTATGGACCGGGAACTTATAAAGTCAGGTTAAAATATAATCATTCTGTTCAGTCAGTTGATTATAAATTAGATCCATCCACAGTTACTGTCAAAATCAGTGAAAAGATTAGTGAAGTTAAATCACTATCATATGATATAGTAAATGAAGATAAACTCGATAGTAAATTGAGTATTTCTAATGTTGAACTCGATACTAATGAAATCATAGTCAAGTCATCTCAAGAAATATTAGATAAGGTAGCTTCTGTTAAAGCGCTTGTCGATGCCTCACAAATTGATTTAGAAGAGTCAGGCAATTATACTATCGACAGTGTAACTTTAGTTGCATATGATGAATTAGGAAACAAAATTGATAATATCGAAATGGTTCCGTCTAAAGTATCTGCCACTGTGACGATAGATTCTTATCACGACACTAAACCAGTTAGAGTTGTAACTCGCGGAACTATGAGTAATGGCAAAGCCATTGCGAGCATAACTTCTTCAGTTCAAGAAGTAGAAGTCTATGGAGAAAAAGAAGTTGTCGATAGTCTCGATTATATCGAAGCCGAACTTGTAATTGATAATTTAAGTGACGACAAAACTGTCTCTGTTAATTTGATAAAACCTAGTGGTGTTCGTTATATGAGTGAGACGACGACGAATATCGATGTTGAAGTCGGAGATTCTGCTCAGCGTACGATAAGTGGTATATCCGTTCAGGTTACAAACCTAGGTTCAAATTATACCGCATCGGCGGCAACTGAAGATGACCGGACGATAGATGTTATCGTCAAGGGTGTCGAATCAGTAATTAATAGTGATGATATCGATGCTACTAAAATCAGTGCTTATGTCGATCTTTCCGGATTAGGAGAAGGCACACATACAGTTCCTGTTCAAGTTACAATAGATGATGAACGTGTAACCGTACAGGCAACTAGAACTGAGATATCTGTCAAAATTGTTGAAAAGTAGTTTTTAAACTACTTTTTTATTTGCAAATGTGATATATTATTGATAGTAGATAGTAAAGGGTGAGCATATGAATCGAGGATTTACTCTAGTAGAAATGTTAGCGGTCATGGTTATCTTGGCATTGATACTTATTTTTGCCGTTCCGGCATATACTGCAATATATACGAGCATACGACGTGATAATCTCGGTGGAAAAATAACAGAGATAGAAGCGGCGGCCTTAGAATATGGCGAAAAGATAAAAGACGATATAAAAAACGCCAACAATCAATGTATCGATATTACCGTATCTGATTTGATCGAAGATGGATATATTACCAGTGAAGATGATGTCGATGCTGTTATATACGATCCGACTGATAATTCACCTCTTGATGGCGAAATTAGAATTTGTTACTGTAATAGTGATTACGATATTGATGCCCATTATTATGAAGAATTTGTACGTTCTAAAGTATACCATGAGGGAGATGTAGTCGAATATAATGGAAGTTTATATCAATGTGTTATCGATTATTCTGATGGAAGCGGAATAAATGGTACTACTGGTGGAAAACGATATTTTGAACTTATAACATGCTAACGAGTTTGTAAACTCGTTTTTCTGCATTATTTATGATAATATATAGAATAGGTGATATGATGAAAAAAGTCATTATGGTTATTTTGGACGGTTTTGGTATCAATGATTCCGAATATGGAAATGCTATAAAACAAGCCAATATGGATTGCTTCAATGAACTGTTCTTGGAATATCCACATTCTATTTTGCAAGCCTCAGGAGAATATGTCGGCCTTCCTGATGATCAATTCGGCAATAGTGAAGTGGGGCATCTAACAATTGGTGCCGGGAAAAAAATAAAACAAGATATAACTATTTGTAACGAAGTTTTAGGTAGTACTCTTATCGAAAAAAATGAAAAACTTCAAACTTTTTTAGACCGAATCAATGCCAATAATGGTACTTTACATCTAATGGGGTTGGTCAGTAGTGGTGGAGTTCATTCGGACATAAAATATATGAAAAATTTTCTTTCGCATCTAAAAAACATGGGCGTAAAAAAACTTTATTTTCATGTAATAACTGATGGACGTGATACGGGTATTAAAACGTCGATTGGATTTATCGAGGATCTTGAAAATACGATGAAAGAAGTCGGATTAGGTACTATTGCTACGATATGTGGTAGATATTATGCCATGGATCGAGATAATAAATGGGAACGCACGAAAGTTTATTCTGATTTGATACTAAAAGGTACAGGGGTCAAAATCCGTTCATATAAAACCGGAATTGAAACCTGTTATAAACGAAATGTAACTGATGAATTTTTGCCCCCAATTCTTCTCGATGAAAATGCTTATCTAAAGATGAATGATGGCCTTTTATGGTTGAATTTCCGTGGCGATCGTGCCCGTCAAATTTTGACGGTTCTAGCCAATCCGGAATTCGATGCTTATCGAGTTAAGGTACCGGCTAATCTCGAAGTTATGTCCTTGATGGACGTTCCTAACACCAAAAATGTCGATCATTTAATCGATGAATCCGAAGAAATTTATTCCCTAGGTTGTTATCTTTCCGATCTGGGACTTTCTCAAGCTCGCATAGCGGAAACAGAAAAATATGCTCATGTAACCTTCTTCTTTAATGGGGGTGGCAAGACTAAGTTAAAGGGGTGCGATAATTTCTTGATACCATCCCCGAAAGTTGCTACATATGATATGCAACCGGAGATGTCAGTTTATGATGTTACTAAGCAAGTCATCAAGTGTTTAGAGAAAGATTATGACTTTATATTGGTAAATCTTGCTAACCCAGATATGCTAGGACATACTGGTAATTTAGAAGCAACAAAAAAAGGACTTGCCGCTGTCGATGAATGTTTAAAGAAGATCGTCGAAGCTGTCGATGATAATTTTTATAAGTTGATAATAACCGCTGATCATGGAAATTGCGATGAGATGCTCGATAAAGATGGAACTATGTTAACTACTCATTCGACTAATCCTGTACCATTTATTATTCGCGATAAACATGTCAATTTGAAACATAAAGGTGATATTACCCAAATTGCACCGACGATTTTAAAGTATATGGATATTGCTATTCCTAAGGAAATGCGCGATACGAAGACTTTATTTGTCGAAGAAAACTAGGAGATGATATTGTTGAAATTTGATAAAAGTATATTACGAGAAGCAGATATTCGTGGAATCTATCAGTTACAAATAACTGGAGATTTCAGTCGCCGTTTAGGAGCAGTATTTGGAACCTATCTAAAAAGTATCGATAAGACCCATTGTGTCGTTGGACATGATAACCGCTTTGGTGGACCACATCTTACAAAGACTTTAGTCGAAGGTCTTATTTCGACCGGAATTAATGTGGTATATGTCGGATTAGTAACGACTCCGATGTTCAATTATGCCAGTAGAAAACTCGGCCTTGAATACGGTATCATGGTTACTGCAAGTCATAATCCAAAAGAAGATAATGGTTATAAATTATTTGGAAAAGACTATCTTCACTGTGACCACGAAGTATTGGCCCAAATATATTCGATGCTAAGTGATACGAATTTAGAATTATCAACTGGCAAGGGTAAGATAGAATATATCGATATATCAGATTCTTATGCTGATTATTTGGCAAAATCGATTAATATTGGCAAGAAAAAATTACGCGCCGTTGTCGATTGTGGAAATGGAACGACTTCGATTATAGTTCGCAAGGTCTATGAGAAATTACCCTTTGAAACTATATTTCTCTTTTGTGACAGTAATCCTAATTTTCCAAATCATCATCCCGATCCCAATGTAAAAGATAATTTAAAAAAGCTTGCTAAGGCAGTAAAACATAACCGAGCAGATATTGGTATTGCATATGATGGTGATTGTGATCGAGCTGGTTTTGTCGATAACAAGGGGCAAGTTGTCGATGCTGATGTTATGATGGCTTTATTGTGTAAAGATATAATAAAAAATAATGACAATAAGACGGTTTTAATCGACGTAAAATGTTCGAAAGTCTTAGAAGATGCAATTGCCGAAGCTGGTGGTAATGCCTTAATTGTCGGTCCTTCTAGTGCTCAACAAGAAAGAATTATGGCTGAAAAAGATATTCCATTTGGCGGAGGATATTCCAATCACTTGTTCTTTCGCGATCGTCATCCTGGATATGATGATGGGATGTATGTTGGATTACGTGTTCAAGAGATGTTGTCCCAAAGTGATAAGTCATTAAATGAAATGGTTAAAACTCTTCATTTATACTACAATACCGAAGAGATAAAAGTTCGAACTACTGATGATTTGAAATTCTCTATCGTCGATAAAGTAAGAGCATATTGTGATACACACCAATATACCTATAATACCATCGATGGTATAAAAGTGTTTTTCCCTAAGGGATGGGCTTTAGTACGAGCAAGTAACACTGGACCCAATTTGACTTTACGTTTTGAAGCTGAAACAGAAAGCGAACTAAAGAAAATTCAAAAAGAATTTATGAATGTTTTAGAAATTTTGCAAAAGTAAAACATACCATCTGGTATGTTTTTTAAATTGCTTTTTCTTGAAAAATCTTACTGACAAGATCGATACATTTTTTCTTTTCTGCTAAACGCGGATGAATGTAGAGATTTAAAGTTATATTTATATTACTATGTCCAAGTAATTCACTTACGGTCTTGTAGTCAACCCCTAGAGCAATACAATTAGTCGCAAATGTATGTCTTAAAGCATGAAAATTTATATGATCTATCTGTAATTTCTTTAAAGTTCTATCAAAATAACGTCTATATGTCCTTGGTTCGATGTAGTGCTCTTTAGCGCTTATTACAAAAAATTCGTTCTCGTCTTTTTGAACCTTTAGTATATTCAAGAAAAATTTGTTGATCGGAATATCACGATTAGCTTTTTGTGTCTTTGGTGAAGAAATAATAACCCTAGAATTATTCTCATTTATATCGACCATATAAATCCTTTGAATAGTTCGTCTAACATGGATAATACCTCTTTTTAAATCGATATCTTTCCACTTTAGTGCACATATTTCGCCAATTCTAAGACCAGCATATAAAGCTAGTAGCAAACCAATATTTTGTGGTGTAATATTTTCTAAAGCATAATTTGTGATTTTGTTTTGTTCTCTTTTGGTCAGAGTAAACACTTTGGAATGTCCGGAAATTCGTGGGTATTTGAAAGATAATTCGAAATAATTGATGTATCCTTCATTCATAGACCATCTTAGGGAACTCTTAACGATGGTAGCAATTCCCTTTATCGTTCTGTCCGAAAATTTATCAGTTTGCCTATAAAACTTTAGAAAATACTCTTGAATCAACTTATGATCTATTTGGGAAACTAAATAATCACCTAAATAAGGAGTTATATAATTTCTTACAACATATAGATAACTTGCATAAGTTGATTCTTTTATGTATATTTTCTTGTCTTCCAACCATCTTTCTAAGACGACTTCATATGTCATTTTTTTCTTTAAATGCATAAAACACCTCCTAATAGGGAGTATTATAATTAAAAAAAACTATTGTTATCAAAAATCGAGTATGATATAATCTATTTGCAACAAAGTTGCATTTAGGAGGAGCTATGCTTGAATTATTACATCATACATTAATCGATACAGTAAAACTAATACCATTTTTATTTATCGCTTTTTTACTTATTGAGTTGATTGAACATCGATTCAGTGACAAGACAAAGAGAATAATTAGCAAAAGTGGTCGTTTTGGGCCGATTTTAGGTGGTATTTTGGGAGCTTTTCCACAATGTGGTTTTTCTGTTTTAGCTACAAATCTTTATGTAACTAGAATAATTACCCTTGGTACACTAGTTGCTATTTATCTTTCGACTAGTGACGAGATGATTCCAATATTACTTTCGCATAATGTTCCAATTATCGAAATTGTTAAATTAGTTGGTTTAAAAGTTGTAATCGGTATAATATTTGGAATAATTATTGATTTTTTCTATCGCAAAAAGAACAGAAGCGATTTTCATATTTGTGATGAAAGTGACTGCCATTGCGAAGAATCGATATTAAAATCGTCAGTCATTCACACTTTAAAGACGTTGCTATTTATCTTCATAATTACATTTGCTTTAAATGCTTTATTCCATTATGTTGATTCGAGCGTTATTGAAAATATATTCCTAAGTAATTCTATTTTTGGTGTTTTTATCGGATCTTTAATCGGTCTTATTCCTAATTGTGGTGCTAGTATTATGCTTACTGAATTATATATAAATGGCGTTATTTCTTTAGGAATGGCGATGGCCGGATTGTTAACTGGCAGTGGTGTAGCAATCCTAGTATTATTCAAGACTAATAAGAATATGAAGGAAAATCTTGCAATTTTAGCTTTAGTATATGTCTTAGGTGTCATAGGAGGAATTGCTATCGATTTTGTTGGTGCACTTATATGATTGAAAATATTTTAAAAGAGCATCACATAAAAGTGACTTATCCGCGTGTTCAAATTTTAAAAAGTATTCTTGAACATCCGAAAGGAACTACTTTAAAAGAGCTTGTAAGAGCGAAAAAAGGTAGTATTGATAAGTCGACAATTTATCGCGTAATCGATCTTTTCATAAGTGAAGGAATCATCGAAAAGTTTGTCAATGCTGATAATGAAGTTATCTTTCTTTTAAGACGTAATCATGGGCATTATCTCACTTGCATAAAATGTCATCGTCTTGTAGAACTAGATGAGTGTCCTATTGAAAAATATATCTCTCAAGATATTGCTGGATTTAAAATATTACATCATGTTATCCGCTTGGAAGGAATTTGTAGTCAGTGCCAAAAAAATAAGAAATAGAACATTCTATTTCTTATTTTATTATACTTTCTAATGCAAGCTCTATCATCGTATTTAAAGAAGTTTCACGTTCCTTAGGCGTTATAACTACCTCCGGCGTATATTTGGAATCGACAACCGTCGTCAACATTGCAGCTTCTTTTTTGCATTCTTTAGCAAAGAAAAATAGGGCAAAAGCTTCCATTTCTGCACACATTAAATCATCTCTTATTGGACATCTTTCAAATAGGTGTTCAATGTCCGTATATATATCGAAGATATCCGAGGTATAAGTAGGGCCATATTTTAAAGGAATATTCATTTCTAATGCAGTATTAGCAATAATTTCATTTAGCTGTGTTGATGCTTCTTGATATTTATTTGTATCTTTATTCCACGAATAAGCGAGAGCTGATTCTGAATATGCACCAGTCGATAATACCACATCCGAAATTTTGACATTAGGATTTAGCGAACCAGATGAACCTATACGTATAATCTTTTTGACATCATAGAAATGATATAACTCATAGGAATATATTCCTATTGATGGGCATCCCATTCCTGATCCCATAACTGTAACCGGAACATCTTTGTAAGTACCTGTAAATGCCAACATATTACGGACAGAATTAACTAATTTTGCATCTTTTAAAAAGTTTTCAGCAATATACTTTGCTCGAAGAGGATCTCCAGGTAGCAATACAATTGGTGCAATATCCTTTTTTTCAGCCACTATATGTATCGGCTTCATATCATCACCCATATAAATGATAACATACTTGTGATATAATGACATTATAAAAAAAATGATTTTACGTATAATAAAAACTGAGGTGTAAATATGATTTATAAACTACATAAAAACGGATCATTCAACATCCATACGATAAAAACTGATCGTTTTAAAAATGTTCGAATGGAAATAATCTTTCGTAATAATATCGATCCTGATACTATTGCTAGACGTACCTGCCTTTTTGAGATGCTGTTGGAAAATAGTCTTAATTATCCTTGTAAAAGGGATATGCTTTTAAAACAAGAAGAATTATATAATGCGGTAAGTTATGCGATAAATAGTAAAGTTGGAAATCAAGTTGTCACATCAATTTGCATGGATTTTTTAAATCCTAAGTATACTGATGATGACTACCTAAAGGAAGCTTTAGAATATCCTTTTGATATTATTTTTAATCCGAATGTTACTAACGAAGAGTTTGATGAAGAGACGTTAAAGACCATAAAAACTCGAATGGAATCGGATATAAAATGCATCAATGAAGATCCTCAACGTCTATCGATAAATAAAGCGTTAAAAGCCATGGATAAAAAGTCTATCAGTTGTGTTGATCTCAATGGGACATTAGAAGATATTGCTAAGATAACAACTCATAATCTTTATGAAGAATGGGAATATATCCTCAATCATGATTATATTGATGTCTTTATCATCGGTGATATTGATATGGATAAAGCTATCGATTATATCCACAATAAAGCTTGCTTTACGACGATTAAAAATCATGAATTGCTCTTAGAAGTTCCTAATCGTGCGACAAAAAAAGTTAAAGTTATCTCTGATACATCATCATTTTCTCAATCTCAAGTTGTTTTTATCTTAAATACAGGTGTTCTCACAAGTGATGAAAAGAAGTATGCTGCTAACATATATAATATGATACTAGGTGGTGGTTCACTAGAGACCAAATTATATCGCAATTTACGTGATAAAAACTCTCTTTGTTATAGTGTACGCAGTATTTATCAAAAAAATGATAATCTCATAATTATTCATACGGCAGTTGATAAGAAAAACGTTGAAAAAACTGTAAAATTAATCAAAAAGACTATTGAAGAGATGGCGAGTGGTGACGTGATAGATTCGGAAATCGAAAGAGCAACAAGCTCAATCGTGACCGCTATTAATATGTCTTTAGATCAACCGGGACGTATTATCGATCAGTATTTATTTCAATACATTTCGGATTTGGATGATATCGAAGAACGTTTAGAAAAATATGCTCAAGTAACCGTTGCTGATGTTTTGAATGTCGCTAAGAAAGTAAGTATAAATACGATTTATACATTGGAAAGTGGAGGTAAGCATGAAAAGAATAAAAATTGATGGCGTTGACGAGAAGATAATCTATGAACAGATGCCGAATGGCTTAGATGTTTATCTCTTGCCGAATAAGAAAGTCAAGAACTTCTATATGACTTTTAATACAAAATTTGGATCATTATATACAGAATTCAAAAAAAATAATGAAAATACTTATACAAAAATACCTAATGGAGTAGCTCATTTTCTCGAACATTTAAAATTTAAGACAGCAAATGGCGATGCTATGGAATATTTTGCTGACCTTGGTTCATCAGCTAATGCTTATACTTCTTTTAAAGTTACTTGTTATGAAGTTTATGGGTTTAATCATTTTAAAGAAAATCTCGATTATCTTTTAGATTTTGTTCAAACACCATTCTTTAATAAGGAGATGGTCGAAGGAGAAAAGGGGATAATTACCGAAGAGATAAAGATGTATGAAGATAATCCTACTACTAATCTTTCTTTTGAAATGAATCGTTCTCTTTTTCATAATGATCATCGCAAGTACTTAGTTAGTGGAACTGTTGCGGATGTCAAAAAGACGACACTAAAGGATATCGAGACAGCTTATAATACTTTTTATCATCCATCGAATATGTTTGTCATAATAACGGGTAATTTTAATCCGGAAGAAGCTCTTGCAATAATCGAACAAAATCAATCTTCGAAGAATTTTCCGGTTGGAAAAGAGATAAAACTGAAAAATATTGCCGAACCCGCTAAAGTGGTAAAGGAATTATCAGAAGTAAAATGTAATGTCGAGATTCCCAAAGTTAATATAGGTTTAAAGATTCCTTTGAGTTCCTTTAAATCTCTTAAACTCGATGAAGTTGAACTAAATATCTATTTGAGTTCGATTTTAAACAGTAATTTCGGACGAACGAGTGAGCTAAAGGAACGCTTAACTCGTGGAAATGTTATAACTGATGGAATTGTCATCCAACGCTATAATACTGATGACTACATCGTTATAAACTTCTTGGCTGAAACACCTTATCCTGAAAGATATTTATCGATTATGAAAGAAGCTTTAAAAAATATAACTATCAGTGAAGAAGAACTTCTGAGAAAAAAACGAGTAGCTATTAGCAATTTCATTTTATCTTTTGATGATATTGATACGATAAATACTTGGATTCAATCGGATATAATATTATATGGAGATATTCGAACTAATTTATTCGAACTATATAATGCGCTCGATCTTAATATTGCTAAAAAGGTTGCTGATAAAATAAGCGATAAAAATATGGCAGTCGTAATCCTCGAGCCAAATGATGAATAAGATACCAATGGTATCTTTTTTTAAAGGAATAATCACTTTAGAGAATAGATATAAAATGAGAGGTGATTATTTTGATATTTATTAAAGAACATTTGAAAAAAATTATTGGAGTTATTGTCGTTTTAGTTGGTATAACCGGCATAATAGTTATCAATTATCTCTATGAAGAATCACAAAGTGCAATTGCTGAATCGAATGAATTAGAATTAGTAGACCTAACTACAACGACGAGCGAAGAAGGTAAAAAAAGTATTTTTATCGATATTAAAGGAGCAGTAAAAAAACCAGGTGTATATGAGACAGATGAAAATAGTAAAGTAATCGATGCGATTACACTTGCTGGTGGTTTAAAAAGTAATGCTGATACGAGTAATATCAATTTATCACAACATTTAAAAGACGAGATGGTAATTTATATATTTACCGAAAATGAATTGAAGAAAAGTGAAGAAAAAATTGCCTGTGATACAACTTGCAAGACTGAAGTTATCGAAGTGAATAATTGTACTGAAAAAACGTCTTCAATAAACAATGAAAAAGATGATAAATTGATAAATATAAATACAGCTTCTAAGGAAGAACTCATGAGTCTTTCGGGAATTGGTGAGGCTAAAGCCGATGCCATTATCGCTTATCGTAATGAAAAACAATTTGCTACTATTGAAGATATCATGGAAGTAAGTGGCATAGGAGAATCAGTATTTGCTACTATTAAAGACTCTATTACAGTATAAATATCTTGCAATATCTTTTTTTCTGATAGTTCTGATAATATCCGGTTTTCGTCTAGCTATAATTCCTAAATCGCGATTGGATATTGGTTCATCAGCGCTTGTAGGAAAAGTGATTGAATATCATCGCAACAAAGATCAGGTTAAATTTATCATCGATTCTGTTGAAAAAGTCAGTTGTACTTATTATCTGAAAGATGAAGAAGAAATAACTTTTATCGATTCGATAAAATTGGGAAATACTGTAAAACTTGAAGGAACAATTGAAAGTGTTGGTAAAAATACGATTCCCAACACTTTTAATTATCAGAAGTATCTTTCTAGCAAGAACATCTATCGGACTATGGATGTCGAAAAAATAGAACTTATAAGCTCTAAGACGACTTTTATATATACCATAAAAAATACCGTAATCGATTATCTTGCTTCTTTTAAAAGTAAAGGATATTTAAATGCTTTTGTAACGGGAGATCGTTTCTACTTGAATGATGACATCTATGCTACTTATCAAGAACTGGGAATTAGCCACATATTTGCAATTTCTGGGAGTCATATTAACATTCTGAGTGCTATGATCATCTTTTGTCTAAAGAAGATTAATAAAAATATTCGCGATATCTTTCTCATATCATTTATGCTATTTTATATGTTTTTAACGAGCTATTCGGCAAGTATTGTGCGTAGTGTAGCATTGTTTATAGCCCTTTTTTTTAATCGACGACTGTCGTTGGTTCTTCGTACTATCGATTGTTTATATTGGGCTTTAGCTATTTTACTTATAATCAATCCGTATCTCCTTTATGATATTGGATTTCTGTATTCATCAGTCGTAACTTGGGCTTTAATAAAGCATCATCGTTTGATAAACGGGAATTACTTTGTAAAGAGTCTAAAAATATCTCTGATAGCTTTTTTATATAGTTTACCAATTACTATATATTATAATTACGAATTTAATATTTTTTCCGTATTAAACAATCTGTTTTTTGTTCCGTTGATAAGTTTCATCATCTATCCTTTTTGTCTGTTGGTATTAATCATCAGACCACTGGACTCGATATTTTTAAGTGTTATAGAATTAGTCGAAACGCTTGCGATACATGCTCCTGTATTCAATGTTGTAATACCTAAACCGAATATATTTGTAATAATTGCTTATTATCTCTGCCTCGTGATATTTTTTCAAACTTACAATAAAAAATATCTTCTCTTTATCGTTTTAGGACTATTATTTTGGAAGTATAAAGCTGTTCTTGATAATAACTATTATGTCTATTTTTTAGATGTATCTCAAGGGGATTCTATCGTAATAAAGCACCGTAATAATACGATAATGGTTGATACTGGAGGAATAGTAAGTTATAAAAGGGAAGAATGGCGACGTAAAAGTGATTACTATGTCAGTGATAATACTATTAAGTTTTTAAAAAGTATTGGCACTACCAGACTTGATTATTTAATATTAACACATGGCGATACTGATCATTTAGGAGATGCCATACATATTGTTGAAAACTTTGAAGTTATCAACGTCATATTTAACCGTGGAGAACTTAATGATTTGGAGTTAAAAATCATCGATACATTATCCAAATATAATATCAGCTATTATCAGAATTTGGACTTTTTACGATTGGGTAATGCTAAATTATATTTCATTAATTCACAAATTTATGATAACGAAAATGATAATTCGACTGTCATTTACGCAAACTTAAAGGGAATAAATTTGCTATTAATGGGCGATGCTGGGTTAGATACTGAATTAGAGCTTATAAAAAATTATAACTTGGAGGATATCGATATTTTAAAAGTTGGACATCACGGAAGTAATACTAGTTCGGGAAAGTATTTTATTAATACTACTAATCCGCGATATTCGATAATATCCGTCGGGAAGAATAATCGCTATAATCATCCACATGATAGTGTATTAAATAATTTAGGTAATTCAAACATTTATCGGACAGACGAACAGGGAAGTATTACGATAAAAATTACTGATAAAAAGATGAAAATAACAAATTGTATATAATAAAAATCAACATTTTAGGTAATTTACATAAAATATATTGTACGTTATATAACGTTTATATAGATTGGGGCGATTAATATCGCCCTTTTGGCAGTTTGACTTTTTTCCTTAAAAGTGGTTAAATATACAACCAAGAAAAGAGGGATAATATGGCTAAGTTGACACTCGAGCAATTGAATGAAGTTTTGACCAATTATGAAGATTTCTTATTAAAATATCGCGACAAGTATCCAACAGAAGCAATCGAATATATAAAGCAAATGTTCCTTGGACGAGCATTCAGAGAAGATATTGAAATAGATATTATGAGTCAAGTCTATGCAGCAACTGGAGTATTTAAATATGTCGATAACGCTTATGACAGACATATTAAAGCAATGCAAAGGGATTACGATCTTAACCGTAATTTAATCGAAGTTGGAGCTGGTTTTTATCCAGCTGTAGCTGAAAAGATTGCTGGTATTCAAGAAGCCGGAAGTGTAACAGCATATGATCCCGAACTAATCGTCGAAGAGATGGCCCAAGTAATTTTGAAGAAAAGCAAATTTGATGCTAAGACAGATATCAAGGGTGCAGATATGCTTTATGCTATTATGCCATGTGAAGCTACTCTCGATGCTATAGAGGGTGCAAATGAAAATGATATCGACTTATATCTCGCCCTTTGTGGATGTACACACTTTAATAATTGGTCGATATTGTGGGGACCAACAACCTGGGGAAGATGGTTTGACTATGTCGTAAGCGAAGTCGAACGCACTTTACCGAAAGGTCGTAAATACGAAATAGATGAAAGTGATGAATTTCAATATCCGACGATTAAGACATATCGTAAGATTTATTAATTATTAATAAAAGGAGGAAAGAGTAATGAATGATTTAGAATTATATGAAGAATCATTAAAAATAGCAGCTATAAATACCTATATATCTGATTATTTTGCAAGCGTTGAAGCAACACCAGCAGAAATCGAAGCATATATTGCAGCGTTAGATTTAATAAACCTACATGGTATTAGTGATCTTGCGATAGCTAAGACTAGAGAAGAATTTATGACGACTTGTGAGCAAATTATTCAAGACGAATCGCTATCCGATGATTTAAAAGCGCGTAGTATGCTAAATGAAGCTATGACACTATTTGGCGAAAGAGTTTTGCCATATATTACAGAATATGGAAATATTGCTCTTAACGAAAAGCCACTATTACATAAGAGATTATCGATAAAGCAATAATTTTATTGCTTTTTTTTAAGTTTTAGTATATACTTTATTAGTAAGTTTTTACTTGGATTGGAAATTCTCCGATTTCATTCTAAGTTTTAACTGTAAATAATTTATAGGAGGTTTTTTTAAAATGGCTGTAACTAAGGAAAGAAAACAAGAATTAGTTAAACAGTTTGGTAAAAATGAACATGATACTGGATCTTCTGAAGTTCAAATAGCAATATTGACAGAAGAGATCAATGATCTAACAGAACATTTAAAAGTTCATATTCATGATTATCATTCTAAAAGAGGTCTAATGATGAAGGTTGGTAAGAGACGTAGTTTACTTGACTATCTTAAGAAAAACGACGTTGTATCATACCGTAATTTGATCGCAAAATTAAATATAAGAAAGTAGGCGCTAATTTTTTTAGTGTCTTTTCTTTTTATTGAGAAGTAAAAAGTGAGGAAAAGTATGGAAAAGAAAATATTTGAAAAAGATTTTAGAGGGAGAAAACTCATCATCGAACATGGTGAAATGGCTAAACAAGCTCATGGATCCGTTTTAGTTCGTTATGGCGATACTGTCATCTTATCGACGGCTGTTGTTGGAAATAACGCTAACATTTTGAGTGACTTTTTCCCGTTGACAGTTTTATATCAAGAAAAATTATATTCTGTCGGTAAAATTCCCGGAGGTTTTATTAAAAGGGAAGGACGTCCTACGGATGCAGCTACATTAGCAGCGAGAATGATCGACCGTCCAATGCGTCCTTTATTTCCTGAAGACTTTAGAAATGAAGTTCAGATAGTAAATACGGTCTTATCTGTAGATCCAGATAATACTCCGGAACTTACTGCAATGCTCGGTTCGTCATTGGCGACTTGTATATCAAAAATACCATTTAATGGACCAATCGCCGGAGTTAAAGTTGGTCGTGTTAATGGCGAATTCGTTATCAATCCGACTACAGAACAAGCGGAATTATCCGATATCGACCTTGTCGTTGCTGGAACTAAAGAAGCTATCAATATGGTCGAAGCGGGAAGTAAAGAAGTCAGTGAAGAGGATATGCTTGAAGCACTTATGTTTGGGCATGAAGCCGTCAAAGAATTATGTGAATTTCAAGAAGAAATCATCGGTGAAATCGGCGTTCCTAAGATGGAATATGAAACACTCGATATTTCTGATGAATTAAAGATGACTATTAAAGAAAAAATTCACGATAAGTTAGACCAAGCATTGCGTATTAAAGACAAACAAGAAAAATATAGTGCTATTGATACTTTAAAAGAAGAATTAGTAGAGGAATATACGAATTTAAATAGCACCCTCGATAAAGACGAACTAGAAATTTTACTAACTAAAGTCAAAATGGTATTTGAAAGTTTAGAATATGAAATATTCCGCTCGATAACGGTCAATGAAAAAACGCGTTCTGATGGTCGAAAGATGGATGAGATTCGACCGCTATCAGCATCGATCGATATCTTACCACGTACACATGGCTCGGCAATGTTTACTCGTGGAGAAACTCAAGCATTAGCGGTTACCACTTTAGGAGCTTTAAATGAATATCAAGTATTAGACGGAGTTAGTCTTGAAGCTGAAAAACACTTTATGCTTCATTATAATTTCCCAGCATTCTCTGTCGGTGAGACTGGACGTTATGGTGCTCCAGGGCGTCGTGAAATTGGACATGGTGCTCTTGGTGAACGTTGTTTAAAACAGGTTATGCCAACTGAAGAGGAATTCCCTTATACTGTACGAGTCGTATCCGAAATATTGGAATCCAATGGTTCTTCTAGTCAAGCAACTATCTGTGCTGGATGTATGTCACTTATGGCTGCTGGTGTTCCAATTAAAGCCCCAGTAGCAGGAATTGCAATGGGACTTATAACAAGTCAAGATGGCAGTGATTATACGATTTTAACTGATATTCAAGGAATGGAAGACCATCTCGGTGACATGGACTTCAAAGTCGGTGGAACGCGTAAGGGAATTTGTTCTTTACAGATGGATATCAAGATAAAAGGTATTACAAGACAAATTTTAAAAGAAGCTTTAATTCAAGCACGCAAAGCCCGTATGGAAATACTTGACCTAATGGGAAGTGTAATACCTGAACCACGTAAAGAAGTCAGTAAATATGCGCCAAAGATGGAAGTATTCTATATTAATCCTGATAAGATAAAAGAAGTTATTGGTAAGGGCGGCGATACGATAACGAAGATTATTCTCGAAGCATCTAACGTCAAGACTGTCCAAGATAAAGACGCTGTCAAAGTCGATCTTGCGGATGACGGACAAGTTATCATCTATCACACTGATAAGGATGTAATTGAACGTACTGCTAAGATGATTAAGGATATCGTCCGTGAAGTTGAGCCAGGAGTAAAATATCCGGCTAAAGTCGTCAAAGTTGAAGATTTCGGCTGCTTTGTTCAATTATGGCCAGGATGTGAAGGATTAGTTCACGTCTCACAACTAGCACATGAACGTGTCGAACATCCATCTGATGTCGTCAAAGTTGGCGATGAAATAATCGTCGTCTCACTTGGATATGACAACCGCGGACGCTTAAATCTATCCCGAAAAGAAGCTCTACCAAAACCCGCTAAAAAGGAGAAAAAAGAGAAGGTCAAGGAGGAAAAATAATGCTAGCTATTGTGACCGGTGGATGTCATGGCTTAGGTAAATGTTTTTCCCTTGAACTTTTAAACCGCGGATATGATGTCATAGCAACTTATAATAATAGTGTCGAAGAAGCTAATGAACTAATGACTAAATATCCGAATATAAAATGTATAAAATGTAACAACGAATCGGATTTAGATATCGAGAATGTGCTAGCAAATATCGAACACATCGATATTTTAATAAATAACGCTGGAATTGCTAACGATAATTATTTTTATGATAAGACACGCGAAGAGTTTTTGCATATCCTAAACGTCAATCTCGTCGGAACTTTTTCTTGGATAAAATATGCATCCTCTAAAATAAAAGACGGTATAATCGTCAACATTAGTAGTAATAATACCTTAGGAAATCATAATCCACTTTCGATGGATTATGATGCTTCTAAAGCTGGAATAAATATCCTCACACTGGATTATGCCGAAGCTTTAAAAGAGAATTCGACTAAAGTAATTGCAATTGCTCCAGGATGGATAAATACGGAATCTATTCGCGAAATGAATCCTCACTTTTTAAAAGAAGAACTAAAGAAAAGTAATCAAGAAAAATTAATCGGTCCCGATCTACTAGCTAAGAAAATAATCGACATTGCATATTCTGACATAGAATCCGGATCGATAATTGAAATTAAGGAAGTTGATGACTATGAGTGAAAAAGAAATTGAGACACTTATCATCGAAGAAGAAGAAAAATTAAGCCAAATTTTTAAAGATATCGATGATACATCTTTATATTATTCGGAAAAAGTCCTAAGCGCTTTTCGCGAACACCAAGTAAGTGAAAATTGTTTTAATTCGACTACTGGATACGGATATAATGATTTCGGACGTGATACAATCGAAAAAATATATGCAACTATATTTAGTGCTGAAGATGCTTTAGTACGTAATCAATTTATTTCCGGCTCACATGCTCTAACTGTTACATTATTCGGATTACTTCGTCCTGGTGATACTCTTTTATCTATAACGGGATTACCATATGATACTTTGCACGAAGTAATCGGTATTAAAGAAAACCCATCCAGTTTAAAATCCTTTGGCGTCACTTATGAACAGATTGAACTTGTCGATGACGATTTTGATTATCCTAAAATCGAAGAATATTTGAAAAATAATCGAGTAAAAGTGATCGAAATACAACGTTCAAGAGGATATTCGACTAGAAATTCTTTAACGATTGAAAAACTCGAAAAAGTAATTTCATTAATTAAAAAGATATCATCAGATACGATTGTAATGGTTGACAACTGCTACTGTGAATTCGTCGAACGAAAAAATCCAATCGAAGTTGGCGCTAATATATGTGTTGGATCTTTGATAAAAAATCTTGGTGGAGGAATCGCTTCCAATGGGGCATATGTCGTCGGAGATGAAATGCTCATAAATCTAATAAGTGAACGTTTAACTTTACCAGGTGAAGGAAAAGAAGTTGGACCATCATTAGGGGCAAATAAAGCATTCCTTCAAGGTCTTTTCTTCGCACCATCAGTAGTTGCTAGCAGTTTAAAAACGGCAGTATTAGCAGCTAGTGTATTAGAACGTCTAGGTTTTTCGGTATCACCTAAATATGCCGATAAACGTGCTGATATCGTCGAATGTATAACATTTAACGATGCTGAAAAACTCATAAAATTTGTTCAAGGAATTCAAGCAGGATCACCAATTGATTCTTTTGTTACACCAGTACCTTGGGATATGCCAGGATATGATGATCGAGTAATTATGGCATCTGGATCTTTCAATCAAGGAAGTAGTATTGAACTATCATGTGACGGTCCAATAAGACCTCCATATATTGCATATCTTCAAGGTGGACTAACTTATGAATATGGAAAACTCGGATTAATAAAAGCGATTTATAATTTGTTAAAAAACGAAACTATTAATTAAAAATTAATAGTTTTTTTGTCGAAAAATATATCTAAAAATAGCGGGCTTACGAAGTCCTTTACTTTTCTCATGATATATGTTTAATAGCATTAAAAAAATATGTTTTTTTATCGTCGAAAATCTACCAAAAACAAAAAGGGCCTAACAAGTCCTTTACTTTTTTTTGTTTCATGATACCCTTTAGTTAAGAAAGGAATAACTATTTTAAATTATGGTGTAAAAGATGGTACGAAGAAGTATGGGGGAACTCATAAAAAAACAGAGAATTGAAAAAGGTTTAAGTCAAAGCAATCTTGCAGAGCAGATAGGAATAACTCGTCAATCAATTTCTAAATGGGAGACTAACACTAGTCGTCCAGACTATGAAAATCTCATATCATTATGTGAGATACTCGATTTACCTATCGACATAATTGACGATAAAAAATATATAGTAGAAGGAAGTAAAAAATATGAATGAAAAAGTAATTGAAATAAGAGGATTAGTAAAAAATTATGAATTAAAAAAAAGAAAAATAGAAGTTTTAAAGGGAATTGATATCGACTTTGAAAAAGGAAAATTCTATGCAATACGAGGACATTCTGGAAGTGGCAAATCAACTTTTATAACGATAATCGGACTATTGGAAACGATAACATCTGGTGTATGTAAGATCAATGGCCGTGATATAAAAGAACTAAACGACAAAGAATTATCGGACATCAGAAGAAGCAACATCGGTTTTATATTTCAAGATTTTTATCTCGATGATCACTTACGTGCAATCGAAAATGTCATGATGCCAATGTATATAAATAACGATATAAAGAAAGAAGATCGCAGCAGAAAAGCACTCGAATTATTGAAAAGTGTTGGACTTGAAGATCGTGTAAATCACTTCCCAAAAGAATTAAGTGGTGGAGAAAAACAAAGAGTTGCTATTGCTCGTGCATTAGCAAATGATCCAGAAATAATTATTGCTGATGAACCAACGGGAAACTTAGATGAAGAAAGTGAAAAGAAAATATTTGCAATTTTAAAAAGCTTAAGTGAAAGAGGAAAATGCATCGTCGTCGTCAGCCATAGTGAAGAAGTAAAAGAATATGCTGACGTTGTATACAAATTAAAAGATGGTCTTTTAC
>CALVQL010000014.1 GCA_944358235.1 uncultured Bacilli bacterium | reverse complement strand
TTATACAAGGCTTATTGGTCGGAATTTCTATAACATACATATTATATATATCGCGGAACTCTTCTTCCTCAGTTTTAGCTGTACCTGTCATACCAGAAATCTTACTATACATTCTAAACAAATTCTGGAAGGTAATTGTTGCCATAGTACGCGTCTCTTCGTTTATATGAACGCCTTCCTTTGCTTCGATTGCTTGGTGTAAGCCGTCAGAGAACTGACGTCCTTGCATTAAACGTCCAGTGAACTGGTCGATAATAACAACTTTTTGTTCCCCATCGACGACATAATCAACATCGAGTTTCATACCATAATTAGCTTTCAAAGCTTGATTAATATGATGAACTAATACCGTATTATCAGCATCATATAAATTCTTAAGTTTAAAATATTTTTCTATCTTTTCAGATCCGGATTCCGTAAGAATAACGTTTTTTGTCTTCTGATCTATAGTATAATCGTCTTCTTCTTTGAGCTTTTTAACAGCACGATCGGCTTCCACATATAAATTAGCGGCATTAACTTTTCCACCACTGATAATTAAAGGTGTACGAGCTTCATCAATTAAGATTGAGTCTACCTCATCGAGAATGACATAATTCAATTTACGTTGAACTCTATCACTTGCTTTTACAACCATATTATCACGTAAATAATCGAAACCAATTTCATTATTAGTAGAATATGTGATATCAGAATTATATACCTCTCTTTTTTGTTGAGGTGTAAGATCACGCAAATTTACTCCAACACTAAGGCCTAAAAATTCATATATTGGACGCATCCATTCAGCATTACGGCTAGTCAAGTATTCATTGACTGTTACAACATGAACACCATTACCTGTTAGAGCGTTCAAATATGCTGGTAAAACAGTTGTTATTGTTTTTCCTTCACCAGTTTTCATTTCGGCAATATTACCATAATGTAAAGCTAAACCACCAAGCAATTGAACATAATAAGGTTTTTCTCCAATCTTTCTATACGCTGCTTCTCTAACCGTAGCAAATGCACGAACAATTACATCTTCATCATTAATAGTTTTCCCATTTGCTAACTCTTCTTTAAGAATATTCGTCATATTAGAAAGCTCTTCATCACTCTTCTTTGAATATTCCTCATCCAATGCTTCTATTTTATCCGCAATCTTTTTAAATCTTTTTAATTCTTTATATTCAGTATCAATTAAACTTTTTAATAAACCCATATTGTACCCTCCAAGTAACATATATTTTAACATAACAATATGCTAAAAGCACACAAATTATAAATTATGTTAAAAAAATATAAAAATGAAGATATTTTTACGGCAATTTTACGCCCTACAAAACACCCTGATAAGAGTATATCATAAAAAAAAGAGTATTTCACTCTTTTATTTTGAATTAATTATTCCAAAATTGCCGTCTTTTCGACGATAAAGAACTGATACACAATCCTCATCAATATTTTTAAATACAAAGAAATCATGTCCTAACAAATCCATCTGAAGAACAGCTTCTTCTTCCCCCATCGGTTTAGAAGTTATATTTTTTCTTTTAACAATCTTATTTTCTTCAACATCAGGTTCAATCTCATCCTCTGTAAATACAAACTCAATCGTCTCATTCGTCTTATAACGATTCAATTTTGTCTTATTCTTACGAATTTGTCTTTCCAATACATCAACCACCATATCGATAGCTGCATACAAATCGGAAGTAGCTTCTTCAGCACGTAAAGTATACCTAGAAGTCGGAATTGTAACTTCTATTATTTGTTCTCCGTTACGAACTCTTATAAGTATGTGAGCATCTATTTTATTAGCGTCTTCAAAATATTTGTCTAAACGCGCAAGTTTTTCTTTCACATAATTCTTAATCGAATCGGTAACTTCAATTTTGTCGCCACGAATACTAATATTCATAACATCACCTTCCTATTAACATTATATCAAGGAAATATGAATATTAAAAGAAAAATTATAACACTGGTGTCATAACTTCTTGAGCAACATCGATTGCTTGTAGACCTTTAACAGTTTCTACTAATTTAAAGTTGACGATATCACCTTCATTTAAAGTCTTATATCCATCTTTTAAAATAGCAGAGTAATGAACGAAAATATCTTCTAAGTCATCGCATTCGATAAAACCGTAACCCTTATCGTTGTTAAACCATTTTACTTTGCCTGTCATTCTTACACCTTCTTCCTTGTTAATACACCGTCATTATACAAGGCATTTATAAAAAAATTTGTCAGAATGTGTCGAATGCTAATAAAAAAGTTAATTTTATTCACGATAGTTCTTTTAAAATGATTTTAGACATAAAAACAATCGTTTTAGACAAAGATACGCAATATAAAGAAATTTGATCTAATTTCAACACTAGTTTTAATACCAGTACTTTTTAAACTAGCAATATAATTAAGACCGATTCCTGTACCACGATTTTTTGTGGAGTATTCCGAGTCAAACAACTTTTCCAAATCGATAGTCGAACAAAAGCTATTCGCAATTTCAAAAATTATTCCGTTATTTTCATAAATTTCCACATCAACTATTTTTTCTTTAGAAACTTTAGCAGCTTCGATAGCATTATCAATAGCAATCCCTAAAACTTCACAAATCTTGAGGTATTTAGTTGCTTCAAGATCATTAAAATTTTCTAAGTCAATAGTTGTATGCATTTCCATATTAACGCGATATTTTCTAGCGACCTGTATCTTCATATCAATCAGCGAAGCAATTCCAGTCTTATTATTATCAACAGGAATATACAATTCATAATTACGGCGATACTTTTTTATAATGACATCGATTAAAGAACGATATCTTTTTTCATCACAGGATTTAACTGCTAATAAATCATTTACCAAATTATGTCTTAAAATTCGATATTCATCATTCATCTTCGTATATTTCGAGCTTAGATCATCATAGTCGTTCATACCTTGTTCATAGTCGATTCGTTCCATTAACAATTTACTAAAAAGAATTATAAACAGGATTGTCTCCACCAAAGAAAAAGTTTCTAATAAAATAACTTGAATTATAAAGGACTGACTCAATAAAAACTGTTTTAACAAGTCTACAATGATTAAGACAATAAGCGAAATTATATAGAAAAAATTATTGTGATAAAAAACCGTTTTTATTTTATCGATAAACGTTTTTTCTTTACTATTTATAGATAAAACAATAACCAAACTATAAACAATACTTAAAACTATTTGCAATATATTCAAATTAATAAATGTTAATCTATAAAATTTAAAGATTGAGGATAAGATAAAACTCAATGGAAGATATATCAAGTCACTAATCAAGAAAATAATTATAGTATAAAAGAGATTTTCTTTAAAAGACATTCTAAATACTTTATAAAATATATACAAACTTAATATAAACATAAAAAACAATTGCATAAACTCTTTTAAAACAAGGTTAATAACTAACATCGATAGCATATAAAATAACAATTTAAAAACTAAAGAAACGGACCTAACCACTTTTGTATTTACAAGCATTGAAAAAGCTCTTACTAAAAGAGCACTGTTGATAAAATAACATATGCTTAAAAGAATAATATCAATCATTTTCAAACCTATACTTCTTTGAAAGCAAATTTATTTTATCATTATTTTCCAATATGAAATACCCTTTAGCCCAATTATATAAGTTTACTTTATCTGTGTTTACTATACAAGAACGATGAACCTGACGAAAACGTTCATCTAAACAATCGAGAATATCATTCATATTTTTATTTATAAAGAAAGCATTGCCATTACAAGTTTTAATCACAACTTTTCTTTCGATAGTATCGCGATATATATAATTTATTTCATCAAAATATATCTCAAAATTGACACGACGGTTAGAATAGACAAATTTTTTCTTATCCCATTCTCGTGAGACGATTTTTTTCAAATCATTCTTTAATCTTTTGTCCATAGCATCAAATTTTTCGATAAAATCAAAGACTTTATAGACGTTCCTAAAAACTTTTTCGAACATCTTATCATGACTAGTCAGATAAATTAACTCACTATCCCAATCATACATTCTTACATATTTTCCGATATCCAAACCTGAAGAACCATTCTTCAATTCTATATCCAAAATATATATTTTAGGAGCTTTACTTTTAATAATTCCCTCTAACTCTTTCGAAAATTCTGAGAATTCATATATTTCATATTCAGTCTCTGTTTTAAACATCACATCATTAACTATACTTCTGACTCTTTTTCTTATATCTTCAGAATCATCGACTAAGACATATGTTAGCACTTAATATCACCTTTCAAATTTCCCTACACTATTTAATAATATTATATCAAAAACTATAAATCAAGAAAAAAAGCATTATCAAATGCTTCTGTTTTCACGTGCTAAATCACGTTTTTTTATCGTCTCTCGTTTGTCGTACAACTTTTTACCACGGCATAAACCGACAAGAACTTTAACTTTATTTTCTTTAAAATAGAGTTTTAAAGGAACAAGCGTTACTCCGTTTAATCGCACTTCATCATAAAGTCTATTTATTTCATTTTTATGTAGTAATAATTTCCTAGTTCTTCTTTCATCGTGATTAAAACGATTCCCTTCTTCATATTTAGCTATATACATATTCAAAAGATATGCTTCGTTATTCTTTATTCTGATATAAGTATCACTTAAACTTGCACTTCCCTTACGAATCGATTTTATTTCTGTCCCAGTTAAGACAATACCAGCTTCAATTTCTTTTAATACAAAATAATCAAAATAAGCTTTTTTATTTTTTATTTCCATTCAATACCAACTCTTTTTTCGGATGATTATTAAGCTCTAAATCTTTTACCACATCAAAATCAATTTGTGAGAGTTCTTTTGAAGCTCCAACACATCTAACATGAACTTTATCACCAATTTTATACCTAACTTTGGATTTTTTACCAACAATACTAAGTAATTCCGGAACATATTCAAAATAGTCTCCTTCTAAAGATTCGAGACTTACAAGTCCTTCAACCATATTATCTAATTGAACAAAAAAGCCAAATTTAACTACGCCAGAAATCGTACCTTCATATTCCTCTCCAATATGATCCTCCATATATTCGGCCATCTTCATCTTTTCTACTTCACGCTCTGCTTCAACAGCTGCAACCTCTCTTTTGCTACACTGACGAGTTATCGAATCGAGATTACTTTGCCAGTAATCGATAGTCTTATCGTCGATTTGTGAAAGGAAAAGATAGGTTCTGATAAGACGATGCACCTCTAAATCCGGATATCTTCTAATCGGACTAGTAAAATGCGTATAACAAGAACTTCCCAAACCAAAATGTCCTATGTTTTCATCACTATAATAAGCTTTTGGTGTCGTTCTAACAGCAAGAGATTTTAAAACATCATCCTCTGGAGTACCAGTTGTAACCTGTTCCAATAATTTTTGAAATGATTTAGATGTAACTGTGTTATAGTTTCCATTGACATTTCTTCCAAATAAAGAACATGTAGCAATAAACTCTTGAAGCTTTTCCGGTTTCGGAATATCATGCACACGATATATAAAAGGAAGCCCCATATAATAAATATAACTAGCAACCGATTCATTAGCAACTATCATAAAATCTTCGATAAGTTTTTCACCATCTTCACGAACACGTTTTTCGATGTCAACAACTCTTTTATTTTCATCGACAATGATCTTTGCTTCATCAAGATCAAAATCAATATAGCCTCGACGAATCTTCGCCTTACGTAAAATATGCGCTAAATCATTCATGTTTTTAAGAACATCGACAAATTCCGCATATTCCGGATCTACTATATTACGCATCAAAATATCATTGACTTTCTTATAAGTCATCTTTTTACGAGATTTTATATATGAAGGATAAATATTCGTATCGACAACATGCCCTCGAGAGTCGATTTTCATCTCACAAGTTATCGTACAACGAATTTCATCCGGATTAAGCGAACAAATGCCATTCGACAATTTATGAGGAAGCATAGGTATAACAGAATCAGCAAGATAACTAGAAGTTCCTCGACGATATGCTTCAACATCTAAAGGACTATGTTCCGTAACATAATTCGAAACATCGGCAATATGAACCCCTAGAATATAGTATCCATCTTTTAAATCTAAGCTTATAGCATCATCGATATCTTTCGTATCATCGCCATCGATTGTAAAAATAACTTTATCTGTTAGATCAACTCTTCCAATTTTGTCTTCATCTGATACAGAATTAGGTGTATTCTCCGCTTGATTCATCGCATCTTCGGGAAATTCATCATATATTTCGTATTTTGCAGCGATCATTTTTATGTCGATATCCGGATCATCCTTATGCCCAAGACGTTCACGAATCTCTCCATAGTAACGATTTTTTCCACGATCCTCATCCAAAGAAACGACGACGATTTCTCCCTCAACACTAGAATCAAGACTTTTTTTATCTAGAGCAACTTCGATACTAGGACGATCCATAGCTTCAAAGACTAATTGCTTATCAATACGTTTAATAATACCAACAACATTTTTTATATTTCTCTTTAGTACTTTAATGACACGTCCTTCTGGTCTTTCAGGATTAAAATCAATTATCTCTACTAATACAGTGTCTCCATCTAGCGCATAATTTAAAGAATCACGCGAAATATGAATATCCTCTCCATCATCGACTAAAAGGAATCCAAATCCCTTTTTATTAACATCTATTGTGCCAATTTTAAAATTAGGACATTTTGAATATAGTATATACTTGTCCTTCTTCGTTCTATAAACGATTAATTCATTAACTAAAGAAGCCAATACATCTTGAAGTTCACGTAACTCATCAGCAGTATTTAAGCCCAATTCATCATTAATTCGAATAATATCCAATGCATCATATTGGGTATCTAAAAAATTTAATACTTTCTCTCTCATCGCCATCACCTAAAAATATTATAACATAACGTAATTAATAAAATAAAAAAAGTACAATACTGTACTACTTTTATTGTAAATATAAAATCAAAGATATAACAAAAAATGCAATACCTAATAATAAAGTCAATCTACTAAGTAATAATTCTGCACCACGTTCTTTTTGATTTTGAAATAATTCAGCATTACCTCCAGAGATAATTTGACCTCCAGCTTGTGCTTTATTACTCTGTAATAAAACCAAAGCAATTAACAAAACTGATATAATAATTAAAGCTGTCTCCATAATATCACCCGATTCCTCAATAATTTAACATAATTCCATTTGTTTTGCAATAAATACACCAAAACAAGCGGTGTTTTTTTTAGTTATTATAAAATAAATGTCAATATTTGACAAGATAGAAAATGTTTGCCGAATTTGCAAAACATTTATGTTATAATTTATAAGAGGAGATGCGCATGAAAATAGTTGAATTAACAAGTGATCAATTTGATGAGTTTGCAAAATTTCATCCACTTAATAATTACTGTCAATCATCCAAGTATGCCCTAGTAATGAGTGAGTATGGTTACAGTTATGACTACATCGGATATGTCGACGATACAAACGTAATAAAGGCTGCTTCGATGATTCTGACTAAGCGCATTACTGGAAGAACAAAATACGGATACGCTCCCAAGGGTTTTTTAATAAATTATTACGATCAAGAATTATTAAGCAATTTTTTAGCGGATTTACGAAAATATTATAAGAAGAAGAATTTCATATTCATCAAATTTAACCCCGAAGTAATAATCGGTGAAACAGACGAAAAGAGGAAATTTATTATATCATATAACGGAAATGTCCGTATAATAGACAACCTTAAGACGATGAATGTCAAAAGACGAATGGAACTACAAGAATTTGATTTATTACTTCCAAAATTCAATGCCTACATCAATTTAAAAACTTATGATTACAAAAATTTATGTAGAAACTATCGAAAAAAAATCAAAAATGGCGAAAGAAAAGGTCTTACACTAACTTTGGGTGGTCCAAAAGATATTGAGATACTATATAATTTTATAAAAAACAAACGCCGAAAACCATTATCTTTTTATCGCAACTTTTACAATGTTTACAATCGTACTAATTCTATCGATTTAATTTATATAAAAGTTGAATATCAAAAATATCTGACATACTGCCGCGAAATGTATGAAAAAGAATTGGTAAATAATGATCATTGGAACGAAGTTATCGGAAAAGATCCACGTCGAAAAAATCTTAATGAAAAAATGAATTCCGACAAAAAACTACAAGCTTATAAAAACAACATAATAAAAGCAACTGACGGTTTAAAAAAACGTCCATTCGATTATGTTGCAGGAGCCCTTGTAATCAAGCATTATAATAGAATATCCATTCTTGCAAGTGGATTTAACGACGATTTCAAGTTTTTAAATCCTAATCATTACCTATATCATGCCATATTCGAAAGATATAAACCATATTTTGATTATTGCGATATGGATGGAGTAAGTGGTAATTTTGAACCAACTAGTCCATATTACGGACTAAACCAATTTAAAATAAAATTTAAACCAACTATTTATGAATTTATTGGTGAATTCGATCTTGTATGCAATGATCGATTACTAAAGAAATTGCTAAAAACCAACTTTATTGAAGATGAATTTAACAAACATGAATAAAAAAATCACATCAAATCTGATGTGATTTTTATTTACGATTCAAACGATATCTTTCGTTAGGATCCAATATGGCCTTACGAAGACGAATATCATCAGGAGTAATCTCTACATACTCATCATCTTCAATAAATTCCAAAGCTTCCTCTAAAGTAAAGGTACGCGGTTTAACCAATGCAATAGCCTCATCTGAACCACTAGCACGAGTATTAGTAAGCTGTTTATTTTTACAAGGATTGACATTCAAATCATTATCACGATTATGAATACCGACAATCATCCCGACATAGACATCCGTTGCCGGGCCAACAATCAATTGACCACGATCTTGTAAATTGAAAAGCGAAAATCCCAAAGTCTTTCCAGCTTCCATAGAAACCAACACACCATTTTTACGAGTTATCAATTCCCCAGCATATGGTTTATAATCCTCAAATGAGCGAACCATTATACCTTCACCTTTAGTATTAGTAATAAAAGCTGAACGGTATCCAATTAATCCTCTAGTCGGAGCAGAAAATGTCATATGAGTATAGTTATCATCTGTCGTACTCATTGAAGTTAAAATAGCTTTTCGCTCTTGTAAATCACTGATAACGGTCGAAGCGTACTCACTTGGAGTATTAATAATTACTTGCTCAAACGGTTCATATTTTTTACCATCACGTTCTTGAAATAATACCTGCGGTTTAGATACCGATAATTCATATCCTTCTCTACGCATATTCTCAAGTAAAATCGACAAATGCAATTCTCCACGTCCTGATACTTTAAAACCATCAGCTCCCTCTAATTCTTCAACTTCGAGTCCAACATTAGTTTCCAACTCCTTTTCAAGACGTTCCTTAATATGACGAGATGTTAAAAATTTCCCGCTTCTACCAGCAAATGGACTATTATTTACCAAAAAATTCATCGACAATGTAGGTTTTTCAATTACAATTGGTGGAAGTGGATCTGGTTTACCATGTTCGCATATCGTATCTCCAATTGAAATATCAGAACATCCGGCAACTGTAACTATATCCCCAAAATAAGCTTCAGTTTTAGGAACACGTTTAAGACCTTCATTGACAAATAATTTTGTAACTTTAAAAGATTCCTCTTGACCATCATTTTTTACCAATGTAACTAATTCATTATTCTTTATCTTACCTCTAGTTACTCGCCCAATACCCAATCTTCCAATATATTCATCATAATCCAATGAAGAAATTTGTAATTGCAAAGGATCATTTTCATTTCCTTCATAAGGCTTTACTTGTTTAATTATCGTCTCTAATAACGGTTCAATACTTTCATTTGATATATCATCTGGATTTAACGTCGCAATACCTTGCTTAGCTATACCATAAACTATAGGAAAATCCAACTGTTCATCTGTAGCGTTCAAGTCGACAAACAAGTCAAAAGTCATATTAACTACTTCATCGATACGCGCATCCTTCTTATCAATTTTATTTATAAATAATATCGGACGCAACTTTTGCTCCAAAGCTTTCTTTAAGACAAATCTTGTCTGTGGCATTACTCCTTCAGCTGAATCAACCAATAAAATAACTGTATCAACTGTTTTTATAACACGTTCAACCTCACTAGAAAAATCAGCATGACCCGGAGTATCGACAATATTAATTTTATAATCCTTATATCTGATAGAACAATTTTTCGAATAAATAGTAATACCACGTTCTCTTTCGAGATCATTACTATCCATTACACAATCGACAATTTGCTCATGATCTGAAAAGACACCGTTTTGTTGTAATAAAGCATCTACTAAAGTGGATTTTCCAGCATCAACATGGGCAACAACTGCTATATTAATAATTTTTTCCATAGGAACACTCCCTTTTTAACTACTCAATATTACATCAAATACTAGTATTTTGCAAGAAAAAATTAAAATTGAAACTTTCCTCTTCCGTATAAAATGTCATATAATGTATAATATGATTGGTGGTATTATGAAAGACAAGATAAAAAAAAGCCTGAAAAATAATCGTTTATATATATTAACTTTTATAATTGGAATTATAATAATAAGTATTATTTACAAACTCAATAATGTTGCGCCATTTGGGGGAAATTCATTGTTGTGTGTTGATTTTTATCATCAATATGGACCTATGCTTGCTGAATTATATGAAAGAATACACAATGGATCCAGTTTAATATATTCTTTTAATATGGCAATGGGATTACCGTTTTTTAGAAATTTCTTAAATTATCTATCAAGTCCTTTTAATATAATTCTCTTCTTCTTCAATCACGATAACCTAATAATGTCATATTCTATTATAATAGGTCTTAAAGCTGTTACCGCTATGACTACCATGGTTTATTATCTCAGTAAAAAATTCAATACTAAGAAGCTATTTTTGATTCCATTAGGTATAATTTATGCTTTCAGCGCCTATTTTTCAGCATATTATTGGAACATAATGTGGTTAGATGGTATGGTATTTCTCCCACTCATAACATTAGGAATTGAAAACATCATTAATAAGAAAAAATGGAAACTCTATACTTTCTCTCTAGCAATCATGCTCATAGCAAATTATTTTATCGGATATATGATTTGCATATTCTCTTGTATTTATTTTTTATTCTATCTAATCTATAAAACTCCTTTCAAAAAGGAAAAGCTTAAAGGAAGTATAAAATTCATGCTTGAAAGGTGCTTGATGTTTGCAATTTCGTCACTGGTGGCAGGACTTCTAACCGCTGGTTTACTTCTTCCGATGTTTTATTCTCTTAGTTCGATTAGCGCCACTGGTGGTACTATTCCAACTACTCAATACTATGCTTTTGAGGTAATAGATTATTTAAAATCTCATTTTACTGGAGTTAGTACGACAGTATTTGCATCAGATCCAATCACTTCTCCGAATATATCTTGTGGGATACTATCAATAGCGTTACTACTAGCTTATTTATTAAATTTAGATATCTCACTAAAAAACAAAATTTGCTACTTAGCAATTCTAGGATTCTTTATATTAGCATTCTTTTGGGCACCACTAGACTATATATTACACGCCTTTCATGTACCAAATGATTTACCATATCGTTATTCATTCCTTTATAGTTTTGTATTAGTAATAATCTGTGCCTATTCTCTGATCAATATTAAGAAAATCAAGTTTCTATTACTCGTCTTAGTATATCTTGCTCTTATGGCGTTATTACTAGTTATGACTAATCAATCATGGGCTGGACTTACAAATAATATGATTTATATCAATATGATATTATTAACACTCTACTTTATGTTTTACTCAGCTCTATATTTCCTAGATAAAATGCCAAATTTATTCTATACAGCAATAATAGTCGTAGCATGTGTCGATGTTATAGTAGCTATTAACTATAACTGGGACATTTCACAAGTATTAGAAGTTTTCTATGAAGATTATGATGCGACAAAAGAATTATTAGAATACGTCGATAACTATGATGACGAATTATTTTATCGCATAGAGAACACTAATATGATGACTCTAAATGACGCATCTTGGTATAACTACTATGGCCAAACAACATTCTCATCAATGGCTTACGAGAACATGGCTATTCTTCAACATAGTTTAGGAATGCCAGGAAATGAAATAAATAGCTATTACTATGTTCAATCTACCCCAATATACGACTTAATGTTTGATATAAAATATTTCATCGGTAGCAGAAATGACTTTACTCGTTATGAAGAAATAAAGACCATCGAAGAAACAGCTAATGAATTTAAATATAACGTTGGATTAATATTCGGTGTAAATAAGGATATTAAGAATTGGAACTTCAATAGCATTAATCCATTTAAAATACAAAACGACTTTATATATAAAGCAACGGGGATTGATGGGGTATTAGAAAAAACCGATCTTGTAAAAACAGAAGAAATATATAATGACGGTTATGAAATTATATTAAAATATGAATTTGAAAATCCTCAAGACAATCTATATTATTATTCTAATGATTATGCTATCGATTTTATGATTGTCGGTGACTGTTTATATTACCGAAGTGATAACTATACCACATATACTCAATACAGTTCAGAACTGACATATTCTTATATCGAAGATTACAATGAAAGCAAAGTAATAAATATTAATTCATCGGAGGACGTTGTAACATTTTATGTCGCATATAATGTCTTTTATCCTGAAGCATTCCAAGTATATAATATAAATCAAGAAAAATTTGAACAAGCATATAATATTTTAATCAACAACAAATTTGATATGGAAAGTTTCAACGAAGATAATATAACAGGAAACATATCATTAGATGATGATATGACTATTTATACATCAATTCCATATGATGAAGGCTGGAAAGTGTATATCGACGGAGAAAGAGTCGAAACATTCACTTTAGGAGATGCACTATTAGCATTTGATTGTAATAAAGGAACTCACAAAATAACGTTAAAATACGAACCACCTCTCATGCTTATAGGAATGATAATAAGCGGACTTACCGGAGCAATAGTAATAATTTATATTCTGCGTGGTAAACAAATAATTACTTTTATCAAAAATCTAAGACATAAAAAGAAATGATACATATCATTTCTTTTTAATTATAAAATAATTTATCAACATTTTTCTTAGGAATTAAAATCTGAACATTTCTTTCATTTTTTATGTCATAAGTTTTCGTTCTAATTTCCAACTTTTCTCCATCAATACACCAAGCATTCTTTGGATGGTGGCGAAAAGAAACTCTTAAGTGTGAAGTACGATAAAATTCAAAACCAGCAACTCGTGAAGCATCAGTAGCGACTAACATTCCCAGAGCTTTTATAATATCCAACTTTCTAGTATACGTACATAATAAAACTTCAAAGTTATCATCATCCAATTTTACATCTTTATAAAAATTATTAAATCCTGCAATACGATTTGCTGAACTAATTAACATAAAAGAATATAAACCTTGAACCGTTTTTCCATTAACTTCATAAGTTATATCATAATTTTTAGTCACACGAAACAAGTCCTTAAAACCACTCATTAGATATGCCATATGACCATATTTTTTCTTTAAATATCTTGGTGTATCATATGGAATCGTCATAAATTTTCCAAAACCTGCAACATAGACAAATGGACGATTATTAATAAGACAAATATCCATTCCTTTAACTACACCACTTAAGCACATATCAATGTTCTTTTCGATATCTTTACCATACCCAAACATTACACCAATATCATTAGTAGTCCCAACGGGAATATGCGCTAAAACCAAACGTTTTTTTCTCTGAAGATTTCCAAAGACAATTTCGTTAAAAGTCCCATCACCACCCATTGACATTACTAGATCAACATAACCGAGATGACTTACAATTTCCTTCGCATGTCCTTTGTATTCTGTTCCTATAAAAGAAACGTTATACCCATATTTCTCAATTAATTCTTTATATTTAGTAATATTTTTTTTTCGAAGGGTATGACCACTATTTGGATTATAAATAACAGCACAAGTCTTCATAGATTACCTCTTTCACTTGAAATTATAAAGCTCCTCACCAACTTTTGTCAATTTTTACTATTAATGTTTTACAAATTAATTTATAATAAGGAACAAGGAGAAATATATGGAATATAAAGATAAATTAAAAAGCATGATATCTACTGGATCACTAGATATTGAAGAATTAAACAAAAACAAAGTTTTAATAGCATTGGTTGATATATTCGAAGAAGAGATTATCGCATTTGATTATTCGACATCACGAGACTTATTCCCTCTACTAAAAATATTCGATCCGATTATCCAATACCTAAAAAATAATAAAGCACTACAACTGCAATTTTATAATCGATTCACGAATATTCACAACGCCATAAAAAACTTGATTCGTGCTAAACCTGAAGACTTATCAAAAGAACACGAAAAAAACTATCAATTTTTGAAGCAATTAATAAATCGTATGGAAAACACTATGCTAGCAATTTACTACGATAATCCCGTTGAATATGATCCTAATAAAATGGAGTTTATTAGCTACATCATATTTAATTTAAAATATATAACTTTTTTTGAACAAGCTTGTGAAAATTTTCCGCATATCGTAAACTCCTGTGATAGTTCTGGGACTCCACTTATTGAAAAAGTTTTAGACTCATACCTTCAAGCATTGGAAAGTTATATAAGAACGCCTAATCTAGGACCTTTAGATGATCTCATATACTATGGCGAAATAATGGATATCATAATAAAAAGTGATAAAATCATCATCGACGATTATAATAAACATCTATTACTAAAAAAGATTGAAGAATTCATAAAAAAACCACGCTCACTATCGACTATACAAAAGGAAAAATTTTCATTTTTCTCTAATTTAATAACTAATACCATACTGGGGATAAATGAAGATGAGTCGTTAGATTTCTTGAACTATAAATATGAAATTCATACTTCTTTTAAAGAATCATATAAACTCGAAGCTGAGAATATTATCCGAAAAAATAATGATATCTCACTTCCGGAAAATACGCCATATATTTATACTTTTGACGGTGAAGGAGCTGAAGAAATAGACGATGGCCTCTCTCTAACTGTCAATGATGGAATTTATCATCTAGGAATTCATATTGCGAATCCTCGAGCATATATTCCGGATACATCCATATTATTTGACGAAGCTTTAAAACGTACAACATCGATATATTTAAGTGATAGAACGATTCCTATTTTCCCAGAAATATTATCAAAAGATTTAATGAGTCTAAAAGAGGGAAAACCTAAATACTGCAAAAGTTATTATTATGATATCGATGCAAGAACTGGTGACCTATTAAATTTTCAAATAAAAAACGAAGTATGCATTATTACTAAAAATTTAACATATAAAGATTTTGACTATTATCTCCTACACGGATGTGATGATCCAATACTAGCTGATACGATAATAAACTTATACAACATCTTGCCAATTTTAAATAGAGTTTTTTCCGAAGATCCCATCTATAAGAAACTCCATTCTAACCCAATTGGTGATTCAACAAAATCCGAAAATATTATCGCATCCGCAATGATATATAATAATTTCAATTTAGCAAAACTCTTTTCCGAAAGAAAACTTCCTTACATCTATCGCTGTCATCAATTAAACCCGAAAGAGCACTTAGAACTTTCGAACTTACAAGAAAGACTTAAAGATCGAACTAAAGCATCCAGTATCGTAAGTAGCATCGAAATGATAAAAAATATATTTCCCAAAGCTTTCTATTCCCGAATTAATTTTGGACATTTTGGCCTAGGAACTGCTTACTACTCACATGCAACAAGTCCATTAAGGAGAGCAGCAGATAATATAGTTAACAGATGTATAGATACATTTATTTTAAGCGACTATACTTCCGAACAGATAAAAAGAATGGAAGAATTTATCGATCAAAAAGCCGAAATTATCAATGAAAAACGAGTTGCTATAGATACATACAGTACACAATACGAAAAAACAAAAAGACTAATCAAGAATTAAATCGATTAGTTTTTTTGTTGCAAAAGAACACTCAAAATTTTTCTTTAGCATTAATGATATTTTTCTTTCTGGAATTGTAACATCAACATTGACAACTTTCAAAATATTACTATCAATATCATCTTTACAAAATTCGTAAATAAGAAAACCTATTCCAAAACCAACTTTTGTCATTTCATAAACCAAACTATAACTTGCAAGAGTCATATATGGATTCAAAACAATATCATGTTTTCCCATAATTTCATCTAAATTATCTCGGGTATTTGTACCTCGTGGTAGAAGAATTAAATTATAGTTATTAAGTTCATCAAGAGGAATTACTTCTTTATCAATATTATAATCTTGTTTAACAACAAAAACATCATGCACTGTCATTAAGTCATAACTATAAATATCCTTGGGTACATTCATCGGCATATTAGCAATAACCATATCAAGAACCCCATCCGACAACATTTTTACCAAATCTGAAGCCTTACTACAAAATAATTCAATCTTAATATTAGGATATAAATCATGATATTTCTCAATAAAAGGCAATAGAAACTCTTTAAATAGCGTTTTAGAAATTCCGACTCGAACAGTACCACTTTTCAGATTAAGCATTTCCAGATACTTCTGCTCTCCTTGATTAAACAATTCTAAAGCCCGTTTTACATAATAAAACAATACCTTTCCATCCTCTGTTAAAACAACCCCATTTCGTGATCTAATAAAAAGCTTTCCACCTATTTGCTCCTCCAAACTCTTTATACTCTTAGAAATAGCTGGTTGAGAAATATGAAGATGCTTAGCTGCTAATGTAATACTTTGAAATTTTGCAACTTCAAAAAAAACACGATATAATTCTAAATCTATATTCATCATTACCTCCAGTTATGATACATATTACTATTATATATTTTTATTATATCAAAAAGAAGTGATAAAATGAAATCAAGGAGATGATTTAATGCAATGCTCTACCATTGTAATAAACGATAAAATGCTAAAAAGTGCAACAAAATTTAATGAAAAATCACGACTAATCTGTCTTGATGGAGATAAAATATTAGTTGCTAAATATGCCAACCTCTTTATGCTTCCTGGAGGAAAGAGACAACAAGAACAATCTTTAAAAGAGTGTCTTATAAGCGAAATACTAGAAGAAACAGGAAATAAACTTACGGAAAATGATTTTGCCTTTTTCAAAACTATTGATATCTGGACAGACAAATATGAAGCAAGAGATTTTTCTATCCCTATCAGCAGACATACAAAAACACATTACTTTTTTACAAAGAAAAAAATGGATTTAAATAGAAAAAGAAATCTCACAGAAAAAGAAATCAAGGGAAATTTTTCATTACAATACATATCGATAAATGAATTACTCGATATCTTATCTATACCATCAAACACCGAAAAAGAAAGATTATATAAATTAGAACTTTTAACAATTATTAAATCATTTCTAAAATACCTTACCAATGTCGATCTACATACCCACACATCTTATTCTGATGGAGAATATACTCCAGATGAACTATTAAGAAAAGCTGAGACTGAAGGTATCTCTACTATTGCGATTACAGATCATGATACTATCAGTGGATTAAAAAATATTAATAATAAGCACAAAATAGAAATAATAAATGGTGTCGAGATTTCCTGCAAATACCCTACTGGTCGATTACACATTCTCGGTTTAGATATCGATTATAATAATATTTTGTTAAATGAGTTATTAAATAAAATAAGACAGTATAATATCAATAATATTGAAAATATTATTCAATACCTAAAACGCGAAAATATAACATTTAATCGAGAAGATATTAATGATTTATTAAATAAACAAAACAATATAAATAGAGTTAGTATTGCCAAACTAATGATACAATACGGATACGTACAATCTGTAGATGATGCATTTAAAAGATACCTAGTTAGAGCATACTACGCCACAATAAATAACCGTGAAGGAATATCTCATGATGAAGCAATAAAAGCGATCATACAAGCTAACGGAATCCCCATAATCGCTCATCCTTCTAGTTTAAATATGACTTATAAAGAATTTGACGACTATTTAAAACAACTTATAGATTCTGGACTAATGGGAATAGAAATATATCATCCTAATATGTCCACTCAAGATAGGAAAGATTACATGAGATTAATAGAGAAATATAACCTTCTATTTAGTATGGGATCCGATTTTCATGGTGAAAATATAAAACCAAATATTCTATTAGGAAATCATCAAGTCGATATCTATAATAATCCGCAATTTGTTTTAAACTATATAAATAAAAGAAAAAAATAATCCTATTAATATGAATAGGATTTTACATTAAATAAAAAACCACGATATATCGTGGAATACATCATAATTGGAGGAGCCTACCGGAGTCGAACCGGTGCTCGGGGAGTTGCAGTCCCATGCCTTACCTCTTGGCTAAGGCTCCAACACATGAAATGATTATATCAAATAAACATAATCATTTCAATATTTTTTAATTGCTTTTTAGATTAACAATATATTTTTCTGTTCTAAAATCAAACTCTAATTTAATAGTATCAGCATTTACAATAGCTCGATCCGCAATCATAAATATCTTCCCATCAACATCAGATTTACTAACTATTGTAGCAGGGATTTCATACGTACGATCACCAATCGTATATTTTATCGTACAATAACCTTCAAATACTTTATTATAAGTATTAAATGTCCTCGTAAAGTTAGCATCATCGAACATTTCCCCACGATAATCGACAACTAGCATTGTATCAGTTCCATAAGCAGTAGAAGAAATTACCGATGATATAGCATGACACGAATCTAGAGATGTACATGTAACATATTTATTGTCATATACGTCCATTAAAGAATATCCTGTAATCGTTAATGAAAATTGATTTCGTCCGACAATATCACTATTTATAGTTTCATTAACACTATAAGTCCTCTCTAGTTCTTCACTATCGATATTAACTGCATTTACAGCGAAATTACGATATTGAGCCACCACATTATTAAACGAAGAGCCAATATCATATTGTACACGCATTGTGAAATTTCGCGTCTGCGTAGAATCAGGAATCTCAAAAGTCAATGTAGCACTCAAATACTCTTGTGGTTTAATTTCCTGCTTATCACTATAAGGAACTCCTAAATCATAAAATTTACTATTTTTAGTTAAAGTCGGATAATAAACCAACTTCCCATTAGTTAAGGTAATTAAATCAAGATTTAAAGCTCGATTTTCATTGGAAGAATTATAAAACGTCATATCTAATACAACATATTTAAAACCATCTCTAACACGCTCTCCATTATAATCATATGCTGTGATATAAGATTTATTGATGACATAACTGATAGAATTGACTGATATTAACTCCGTTTCCGAATAACGTTTAGCATATTCATTATAATAATATACTCCTATACCACAAAATACAGCTAATACTCCGACTGAGATACAAGTAAGTGCAAAACGATTTTCTAAAATATAATACTTAGTTTCACGTAATGCTCTTCTCAGCGTTCGCATATATTTATAATTGTTCTGTCCTATCAATAACTCAAATTCAGCGGAATCTTTATCAACAATTTTTAATTCTTCGATATCTTTACTAAAATTAAATTGTTTAATATTAAAACCAATTCCACGAATAAAGCATAACACAAAAAAGACATATAACGGCAACGTAAATAAGAAGGCCAAATCACGAACTAAAATTATCGTATCAAGCTCTAATAAATTTTCTTGAATATCTGCTAATACTCCAAAGAAATACATATATCCAATAGTTAACAAAATAAAATAAATAAGCATCGCCAAATATAGGATCGTCGGCTTTTTCTTTTCCCGTAGTAACCAATAAACAATACCCGCTAAAGCCAATACGATAAAAATTATATAATATATTAAACTACTGATATAGCTTCCAGCTCCAGCGTAAGTATATGTATTCGTTCTCTGTAAAGTTGCAAACAACTGATATATATCATTGGTGTTATATAACAAAAAAGCAATACAAGCAAGCATAATTAGATGAATGAGCCGAAAGTGCTTAATTATAAATGCATATGGCTTTCGTAATATCACATATACCAGCCTCCTATAATAAAATAATTATACCATAAAAAAAAGAAAAAATATATCGATATATATATTAATTCTTTTTCTTAACTAACATTTGTCCCTCTAGCAAATAAATAGTCTTATTATCATCAATCAAACGTTTTTTGTCGATATCAAAAGTCTTAGCTACTGACTCGATTGTATCACCAGACTTCGTTATATAATAGCTATAATTAGCGTTAGGAACTAAAATAACTTGCCCTGGATAAATATAATCACTCGTATTAAGGCCATTAAGACTAGCAAGCAAACTGGGATTGATATTATATTCTTTAGATATTTTATAAAGGCTATCGCCTTTCTCAATTGTGTAATAATCAAAGTATGTATCACTGTTCACTTCTCTAAAATACATTTTATCACTCCTAATATAGGATATGAAACTCACAATTATTTGTTAATTAAAAATAAAAATTTTATCCTCATAAGAAAAATTCCACTCAAAATATGAAGCAAGAAGATGTTCACCATGAACAATATCATAATTATATAGTGAATCATCAGAAAGATAAAAGATTTGCTCATTATCTTGATAAATAATTGCATCTATTTCTCGATTTGAAACGAGCATCGAATTAGAACTATCTACTAAAGAAAGATAAAGATGATTATCCTCTAAAGAATAATTGTATACATAATTATTATCCATCACTTTCTCCGTATAAGCGAACTGATTCTTTGGCAGATTCTCCCATCCATTATCATAAAAGATCGCTCCATCAGCAGTACTAACGACAGAAATTTCTTTTTTATCAATATCGATTTCATATTGAACAATATTTTTTTTGTCAAACAGATATATCTTATCTTCGACATTTCCCATAAAATATGAATCAAATGATATATCGAATTCAAATTCCCATTCATCTATTTTCTTGTCTGAATTATTATAAATATAGAATTTAGAAAAAGTTCGAGTACTATCATAATCTGCCATTAATATATAATCTTCCATCTTATAACTAAGAGAATTATTATAAGACTCTTGCTCTAAAAAATTGAAGTTTTCCCCAGATATGACATCAGTTAATCCATAATTATTCCATAAGAGATATGTATAATTATTATCATAAATAGAAACATTACCATACTCCTCACTTGTAGTATTATCTTCCAAAACAAACTTATCCCAACCGGAAATATATGGATCAACTAGCTGTCCATCTTTATAACATTGGGGCATAATTGTCGTATCATCTATTTTCAATTCTACACAGTAATTATTATCATCTTCAAATATTTCTACATCTCGTACAATTTTTCGAGCATTAGTATACTTCTTTTCAGAAACAAATGTAAACGCATAATCAGGATTAGATATGTTAAAAACATATATTTTATTATCTTTATCATATGATTCACTGATAGAAAAATCTTTCAACTCGTATTCTAATTCATAATTTTTTTCTTTATTAGAAAAATAGATAAAACCAAATATCAAGAGAAATACTAAGATTAAAAATACTACAAACTTCTTCACTTTTACCTCCTTCAAAAAAAAGAATCGTCAATGATCCTCTTCATCTTCGGCATTGTAAAATTCTTTCTTTGCCTCATGCATATATGTAGTTATTTGAGTCTCAATTTCTGGAAGAGCTGCTTTTGATAAATTAGAAACATAAATTTTTTCTTTTACCGTATCAATAGTTATCATTCCCCAAAGCAATCCAGAATCAATCGTCAAATCATTATATAAATCCGGTGTAATTGACAAAAACTTATAACCTATAAAAAAGCGATTCTGAGCAACTATAAGTCTTTCATTAGTAATAGCAATAACACCAGTATTCAAAACGCTTAAATGATCATTATCAAGTTGACCAGCAAAAATAAACTCAAC
>CALVQL010000013.1 GCA_944358235.1 uncultured Bacilli bacterium | reverse complement strand
GACTATCCACAACTAAGCTCTAGTTCGATTTTTATAAGATCTCGTGCTTTAAAAGGACATAAGTACGATACTTCAATTCGTTATTCTGAAGATAATAAGTTTATCAATGAAATTTTGTTTGATGAACTAAATTATATGGTGTTAAAAAAACCGACGTATTATTATCGTCGTCGCTCTGTAGGTGATTCGGCCATTCAAGGTCAGGTTAACAATGCCGATTGGTTTTTAGTAACGCCAAAATATGTTTATTCGTATCTTTTTGATTTATCGCGCGAAAAATTCGGAAAATTGATTCCGTATATTCAATATTTAGTGATGTATGATCTGAATTGGCGACTAAAGATCGAAGCTGATGCTTTGTCTACTAAAGAAAAAACCGAATATATTAAAATTATCACAAAATTGATAAATATGATTGATGATAATATTGTCTGCGAACTAAAAAACATCGAATTCACAGATAAGATTTCTTTGTTAGGTTTTAAAAAGAACAGGGATTACATAAAAGACATTGAATATGATGGTGAGTTCGTTAGATTTGAGGATATGATTATAAGTCAAAAGCATTTGGGATTATTATTGATTGACAATATTTATTTTAAAAATGATAAGATGTTTCTCTTCGGTAAATTGGATATAAAATTTATCCCTCAGAAATCTTTTAAAGTGAAGAAGGATGGTAAAAATTTAAAAGTTAATTTCTACGAATTGCCAGTCGACTATAATACTAAAATATTTGATGGTACGAAGATTCATGATTATGTCGGATTTACTTTTAATATTAATATCAATGACTGTCATTCACTTGAATTTTTCTTTGGCGACAATATATTAATACCACGTTTTAAAAAATGGAGTGTTTTTTGTGAAAAACTACCAAGGAGTTATCATTACCATGGTAAACGAATGATTTATTTTAAAAAGGATCGTTTGATTTTTGCTCCTAAGAACCGCTTTAAGGCATTTTTTTACGAAATTGCCAATGACATAAAGCTCCTAAGAATCAAGAAAATAAAAGTTGTTGCTATCCGCGTTTTTATAAAACTGGCAAGACTATTCAAACATAAAAAAATAATGTTAATTTCCGATAGGATTAATGTTGCTGGAGATAATGGAGAACACTTTTTCAAATATATGCTTAAGAATCATCCGGAATACAAAAGTTATTTTGTCTTAGCAAATACTAGTTCGGATTATGAACGAATGAAAAGCGTTGGTGAAGTTTTAGATCCACAGTCTTTGAAATATAAATTAATTTTTCAAATTTGTGATTACATAGTATCTTCACAAGCCGAAAATTATATATTTAATATTTTGGGAAAAAATAATTCATTTGTCCAAGATCAATATTATTTTAAATTTGTTTTCTTACAGCATGGAATAATAAAAGACGATTTAAGCCCATGGACTAATATCCATTCTAAAAAAATCGATATGTATGTCACTTCTTGCAATCAGGAGTACCAATCTTTACTCGATTATAAATACTATTTTGGCAAAAATATCGTTAAACTTACCGGACTACCTAGATACGATAATCTATTAAAGTTACAAGAAAAAACACCGGTGAAAAAACAGATTCTCTTATCATGTACGTGGCGAGCTTTCTTAGCAAATAAGATAAATCGCAAAACAGGTGAGCGACTTTATAATCCTGATTTTAAGAATTCTAATTATTTTATCTTTTTAAATAATTTAATTAACGATGAACGATTACTTAAAGTTTTGCGTAAAAACGACTATAAAATTAAGTTTTGTGTTCATCCAAATGTCGTCGTACAACTCGAGGATTTTAAAGAAAATGATTGTATAATTATCGAAAAAAATGCTGTAAACTACCAAAAAGAATTTTGCGAAAATGCCTTATTGATAACCGATTATTCTTCAGTCTTCTTTGATTTTGCCTACTTAAAAAAGCCAGTCATCTATTTGCAACACGATCGTAAAGAATTCTTTGAAGGACAATTATACAATGAAGGATATTTCGATTATAATAAGATGGGGTTTGGTCCAGTTTGCAAGAATCTAGATCAAGCAGTAAACGCTATCATAGAATGTGTTGAGAACGGTTGTAAATTAGAAAAGAAATACGCTAATAGAATCGATTCATTCTTTACATATCATGATGATAAGAATTGTGAACGTGTATTTAAAGAGATTGAAAAATTATAATGATATTATTGATTTCTTAAAAAGTATTGTACGTATGGTATAATAATATTTATATGGAGGAAATATTATGAATAAGACGAAGAAGAATATTAATGTAGTATTAACGACTATACTATTGCTAGTATTAATTTTTATAGTATATTCGGTAATATTTCCTATTTTTAAGGCTCGAGTTATTGAAGGAGAGGAAAACGCCAACATCTCATTAATAGAAGGGGATAAGGACGTATTTTCTTTCGAATTAGCTGATGACTATGTAAACGCCTTAATGTTTTATGCTTCGGCAAACGTCAACGATATCGAATTCGACGTTTCAATATATGCTGAAGAAGACTTAGTATATAAGAATCGCTTTACTAGTCTAAATCGAAGTCAAAATATTATCTATTTAAGAGATCCTCTCATTGATATTGAGGAAGTGAAAATAGAATATGAGGTCGTAAAATCCTCTTCGGAAATTATCCTTAGTACTAGCGAAGATGGACATATTCTCTTTGATCAGATTAGTAGAGAAAAAACATATCGACCTACGTTATGGGCAATCATTATTTTTGAAACACTACTATTAGCTTTACTATTCATAAATAAAGAGACTCTTGATAAAAAAATTCATAATAAGAAAAAATTTATTGGTTGGATAATTTATGCCGGTATTTGGATATCGACCGCTATATTATCTCTATATCTTGTTTATGAGGCAAATTTTAAAGAGGCATTAACACTTTGGAAAACACTGATTTTGCTTATTGATTTTTCATTGGGGATATTCCTTGCCGCATATTTATTTCCTGAAAAAATGCAATATGAGAAGTTGTTCTTAATTATAGGAATTCCTCTAGCTTGCTTTTATTGTGTATTCTGTATGCCCGAAGATGCATTTGATGAATACAAGCATTACGGAAGAGCTTATGCTACTGCAAGTGGGGATTTGATCATACCAAATACAATTGAAATGCCAGTAACGTTAGAAGCATGGTGGTTAGGACACGGCACTGTAAAAAATCTTTTTACAAAGATGTTAGAAACCACAGATTATAGCGATACAAAACCTGTTGGGAATATTGCTAATACTTATAATCCTATTCTCTATATTTTTCCAAGCATTGCGATATTTATCGGTAAAACGTTAAATTTGAACTTATATGTTGGTTGGTATTTGGGAAAAGTTTTCAATATGATATTCTTCTGGATAATGGGCTATCTTACGATAAAGAAAATGCCAAGATTTAAATTACTAACGCTACTTTATCTTTTAATGCCGATGACTCTTTATCTAGTAACTTCAGTATCGTGTGATGCTATGATTATTTCATGTTCTCTTTATTTAATTGCTCATATGTTGAATATTAATTATACGAAAAGAGAGTTCAAATTATGGGATTTTCTGATTTTCATATTACTAGGCTTCATAATGATTACGACGAAGCCGATATATTTCCCAATTTTATTAGGCCTATTGATAATAAATTATAAATCGCTTTTGAGTAATAAAAAACAACTTATATATTCTATTTTATCAATACTTATTATTGGTGGCCTTTATTTATTATGGCAATATATGAATACTACCGAAACAGTTAACAATCCGGACGGTACTATGGTTGGTATTCTTGGAGTAAATTATGTTATATCACATCCTTTTTCAACTATAAGTACATTACTTAATTATTTTATAAGTTCTGCTGATTATTATCTTTTGGATTTTGTCGGGTATCGCTTTATTTGGCAAACAGTTTCTGTGCCAATCTCTTATTCGGCAGCGTATCTGTTTGCGATGTTTATGGCATCATTAATCCGTGAAGACAAAGACGACTATCCATTGCTAGAAAAAGTAGTGTTTGTTATTTGTGGTTTGGGTGCAAGCGCATTGGCAGTTTTAGCAATGTATATGTTTGAGTATCGCTCTAATATGCTCACCAATACAGTTTGGGGAGTTCAAGGAAGATACTTCATTCCAATATTTATTTTGTTATTTATATGTATGAATAAGTTATCTTTGAAAGGTAAGACCGAAGGAAAGACAAAAATGATATTGGTAGCATCGATAATAATACAAATTTTATATATCGTTCAATTAATTGATTTTGTAATATCTTAGTGAGGTGGTAGTATGAGACAGATTGTTATTTATTTGAAACGAGTGATTCTTTTGCTATTTGGTGGAATTATTGGGGGATATATTTTGCTATCTTTGGCCTATTTAATTCCTAATTCGTGGATATCTAAAAATGCCATGGCGTCATCAGATACGATAAACAGTGAAGGTGCTTATCCCAGTTTAACGTTCAATGCTGTCGAGACGCAAAAAGATAATTTTACTGATGCTGTAATGTTAAACATAACGGTGTATAACAGCGGACACAGTCCCTTCTTGCGTTCGCTAGATAATAAGCTGATAAAATATGATCGGAATTACTTAAATGTGACATCTCGATACTTACAGGAAGATGAATCATACACAACGGAGGATTATACTCGTTACTGGCATGGATATGTGATTTTATTAAAACCACTGTTAATTTTCTTTAATATAACTGAAATTCGAACGATAATCTGCCTTACCTGTTTAATGATAATTGCTATCGTAATTAAAAAGATGATCGAATCCGATCTTAAGCAGTATATTGCAGCGTATATCATTTTATTAGTAGCTATATGTGCTCCGGCAATTTTTAATAGTATGCAATTCTTCACATCATTCTTTACTATGAATTTGGGAATATGGGCATTGCTAAGATTATACTCTAATAGAAAAGATAAGATTATTTATCTATTTCTAATTATTGGAATAATCATAAACTATTTCGATTTCTTGACTTATCCGTTAGTTACCTTAGGTATTCCGCTTGTTTTTTATCTTTTACTTTTGTTGCGTGATAATATACCGCGTTTAATAATAGCTAAAAATTTGTTATTATCTTGCGTTTCTTGGGGAATTGGTTATGCCGGAATGTGGATTGGTAAATGGGCGATTGCTTCAGTAGTTTTAAGAAGGAATGTATTTTCGGAAGCAATTCGCAGTATTATATTTCGAACTGGTACTGAAATTGAATCGCGTTTTGAATATTACCTTGATGCTTTATACAAGAATCTTTCATGTTATGACGATGTTATCCAATTAATTATAGTTATTTTGAGTATTTGGGCTTTAGTAAAAATAATTAAAAACTATAAAAATATGCATTCTTCTTGGAATATATTACTATTTATAATTCCCATAATGGCAATGCCATTCGTTTGGTATTTTGCTTTAGTTCAGCACTCGACATTACACTACTGGTTCACTTATCGAACTTTTGCTATATCGATAATGGGCTGGTTAGTTATGTGTACATATTTTATATCTTACAAAGAACCATTAAAACGAAAACGAGGTAGAAAACATGAAAAAAAGTAATAAAGTATTAATAGTCATACCGGCCTATAATGAAGAGGAGAATATTGGAAAAGTTTTAAAAGAACTCAAAAGTGATGTCTCTTTTGCGGACATCTTAGTAATAAACGATTGTTCTAAGGATAAAACCGCTGAAATTGTAAAAAAGGCTGGCGTGAAATGTATCAATAATGTCTTCAATATGCGTTATGCTATGGCTATTCAAACCGGCATTAAATATGCAGCTTTGAATGATTATGATTATGTTATACAATTTGATGCCGATGGTCAACATATTGCAAAAGAGGCAAAAAAATTGTACGAGCACGCTTTAAAAACTGATGCAGATATAGTAATAGGATCTCGTTATCTAAAAGACATGGGTTATCCGTGTCCTGTATTTAGAAGAATTGGAACTAAGATATTTGAGTTTCTAATCAAGTTATTTTGTCATAAACATATTGCTGATCCTTTATCGGGATTTCAGTGTTTAAATCGTCAAGTTATTTTACACTATTCTAAGATGGGCAATTATCCCGAATATCCCGATGCAAATCTAGTTATCGAGATGCTTATGCGCGGTTATAAAATAGAGGAAGTTCCTGTGCGTATGCGTTTGAGAGAAGCTGGTGAAAGTATGCATGGCGGAATTATAAAACCGATTAAATATATGATCGATATGTTTTACTCTATTTTCTTTATTATAATACAGGGACCTAAAAGAAAGGAAAGATAAAGATGAACAGAATTTACTTTATAATTATTGCACTATTATGTCTTCTATATATCGTAAGGGCGGTGCGTAAGAATAGTCTTTCGATCAAAGAGAGTTTTTGGTGGTTTGTTGCATCAGTAGCTATGCTAATTTTGGCAATATTTCCGTATTCCATAGATTCTATTGCTAAAATATTTGGTGTCGATTACCCTCCATCATTATTCTTTGTTTTTTGTATTATCTTTCTAGTCCTAATCAACTTTCGAAGTAGTCGACGCATCGCTATTCAAAACGAAAAAATAACAGAATTGGCTCAGCATATAGCAATATTAGAAGAAAAAGTAAATGATAAATAGGTGATATTAATGGATTCTAAAGTTTCGATAATTATACCTATTTATAATGCCAGTATGCATCTAGATCTATGTTTGAGTAGTGTGCTAAATCAAACATATAAAAATTTAGAGATTATTATGATTAATGATGGTTCGACTGACAATAGTGTTGAAATAATAAAAAAATATCAGAAAGAAGACAAAAGAATAGTACTCTTTAATCAAAAGAATCAGGGAGTGGCAAAGACTAGGAATAAAGGAATTAGAAAGTCTTCTGGCGAGTATCTCATGTTTATCGACCAAGACGATTATATTGATGATGATTACATCGAACGTTTACTGTCCAAGATGAAAAAGAATGATCTCGATATTTTAATAGGTGGTTATGTCCGTGAATCATACGAAACCCATAAAATTATGTTTAAGGATTATGGAAAAGAAACCAATATTGCTCCGTATATATTAATAGTTCCCTGGGGTAAACTATATCGTACCTCTTATGCTAAAAATTTTGAATTTATGGATAGTACTATAGCTGATGAGTATCTATTTAATGTTATGGCATATAACAATACCGATAAAATTGCCGTCATTGAGGATTTTGGATATCACTGGATGTTTAATGAGAAGAGTGTATCAAATACTAAGCATAAGGGATTAAAAAATACTGATGAATTAATTCGTGTCTTGGATAAATTGGTTAAATCAGTATCACCTAAAGACAAAGATGCTTTGAATTATTTTTATGTTCGCGCTTGTATTTATTACATTTTATTTTCTTGTAAGAAAGTTAATATTTCCGAGATAATGACTGTTAACAGAAAATTTATGAAGTGGTTAAAAGTTAATGCTGAACTTGATAATTTTCGAAAGAACAGATATATTAAATACAGAAATAGTGAATGTGATAGTTTGAAGGTAAAAATGATTATTCATACATATCTACTATTAAATCGCATGCATCTTTTGCGTCCGGCACTTTGGCTTTATAGCCATATATGATGAGGTGATAATGTGAATAAAAAGGATGTAAAAAATACATATTGGAACATTATTGGATCTAGTTTGAATGCCATAAGTTCTCTTGTGTTTTTAATAATTGTAACCCGTATAAATGGTGTCGAAGAGGCCGGAATATTTACATATGGTTATGCAACAGCGTGTCTTTTTTATACTATTGCTGTATATTATGGACGAACATATCAAGTAACTGAAAGCGATGCAAAGTTGACAGATAGCGATTTTCTATTCAATAGAGGATTTACTATTTTGATAACCATGTTAGCAATGTTCATATTTTGTCTCATTATGCGTTATAGTGGTTTGAAGTTTATTGTTTTAATGCTTTTAACTGCTTATAGATGCACTGATGCTTTAGCAGAATCGTTTTATGCTATAATTCAAAAAGATAACCGTTTAAATATCGTAGGAATAAGCATGACTTTAAAAGCCTTAATTGGATATATTATGTTTTTTATAACCGATTTAGTAACTCACAATATCATTTTAGCAACTGTAATAACTATTATATGCAATATTTTGATTATCATTTTCTTCGATATATATCATGCAAGAAAATCACGTATTATGATAAGTAAATATACATGGCAAGAAAATATATTCTTATTTAAAAAGGGATTCTTTGCTTTTGCATTATCTTTCTTAGGCATTTACGTCATTAATGCTCCACGTTATGCGATAGATTCTTTGCTAGCTGATGATATGCAAACCATATTTGGGATAATTGTAATGCCAGCAATGGTAATGTCTTTGCTTAGTCAATTCATTATCCATCCATTTTTAGTTAGAATAAGAGATTATTTAGCTACGAAAGATTACAGTAATTTAAAGAAAATAGTCGCTAAACTATTGGGAGTAACTTTTGTCTTAGGATGTATTGTAATATTATGTGCTTATATTATGGGGATACCAGTTTTAAATATATTATATGGTTTGGATTTAACTTCTTATAAGATTCCGTTTATGATAATTATGGTAGGATCGTTATGCTATGCCTTTTGGATTTTGATATCCAACCTCTTAATAGCTATGCGCGTAACTTTTAAACAAGTTATAATTCTTGGCATAGCTTCAATAATTGCATATATATTATCAAATTTTATGATTCTAAAAAGTGGCATAATGGGAGCTAGTATAAGTTATAGTATTACAATGTTTTTTATAGCAATATTCTTTATTATGATTTTATATAACCATATTAATAGATTAAGTAAAAAAGGTGAGTAAAATGAAGATAAGTATTATAACGGTCTGCTATAATTCAGCAGCAACAATTGAAGATACTTTAAAATCGGTGTTGAAACAGAACTATAATAATTATGAATATTTAATTATCGATGGAAAGAGTACTGATGATACATTAAAAATAGTTAAACGATACGAAAAGAAATTTAAGGGGAAAATGCGTGTCGTTTCGGAAAAGGATAAAGGTCTTTATGATGCTATGAACAAGGGGATAAAATTAGCTACTGGTGATATTATTGGTATCATAAATTCTGATGACGTTCTAATAGATTCAAATGTTTTTTCTTCGATTGTTGAGAATTTCGATGAAAATACAGATATCCTTTATGGTGATCTTATTTATTGTAACGAATCGCTTACTTTGCCGGTAAGAAATTATATTAGTGGTAAGAATTCTTCTTTATCATGGTGCCCAGCCCACCCTACAATGTATATTCGCAAAAGTATTTATGAGAAATTTGGCGATTATAAATTACAATATCGAGTAGCTGCTGATTTTGATTTAATGGTTCGCCTAAATGTCAACCGTTGTAAATTCAAATACTTGAGACGTTATCTAGTTCTGATGCGTATGGGTGGCACTAGTAATGGATTAAAAGGTTATATCAGAGGATTTAAAGACTCCTGCACTATTTTGAAAGACAATTCCGTAAATTTTTCTTTTATTAGAAGTGGAATACGCGTATTAAATACCATTTCTCAATATATTACGACATTTTTCAATCGTAAAAAGTTACAAGAAATACTAAAAAAATATAACGATAATCTATAATTATTCCTATTTCCTTTTAATACTCTTTAAATAATGATAAAATATAAATACAAGGTGATGATATGAAAAAATTTTTTTTCAACATAAAAAAATATTATAAATATGCGATTCGTTCTGCAAAAGCGGAACTGAAAAGTGAGGTATCGGATTCTTATCTTAATTGGCTTTGGTGGATTATTGAACCACTTTGCTTTATGCTCATATATACATTCGTTTTTGGCTTTGTCTTTAAAAATGATGAGCCGTATTTTGCATCATTTGTCTTTGTCGGACAGACAGCTTGGGATTTCTTTAATAGAATGGCGACAGGAAGTGTTCGTTTGATAACCAATAACAAAGATCTTGTTACGAAAGTATATATTCCCAAATATATTTTATTACTAGCAAAATCGTTTACATATTTATTTAAGATGGGAATCGCATTCCTCATAACTTTCTGTATTATGTTGTTTCAACATGTACCATTTACATTGAATATCCTTTATATTATTCCAATCGTCTTAGTGTTATATGTCATTTCGTTTGGTGTTGGTATGATTCTTATGCATTTTGGGGTATTCTTAAATGATTTAGCTAATCTAACTAATATCGTCTTACGTATGATGTTTTATCTATCGGGTGTTTTTTATAACATAAAACGTCGTCTATCGGGTCGTATCGGCTTTTTACTATTACGTGTAAATCCAATTGCATTCTTGATGAATGAACTTAGAAAATGTTTAATTGACGGAGTAAACCCAAGTCTTGAAGGACTATTATTCTGGCTTGCTGCCGGAGTAGTTCTCTGTGCGATTGGTGTCCATGCCATTCATAAAAATGAAAACAGCTATGCGAAGGTGATATAATGAAAAAAGCGAAAGACAAAAAAATTGTTGGAAAAAAAGACGATAAAAATATTGCCGTTACAGTAAGTAATTTGCATATTAAATATCGCGGAATAACGAAGACGTCTATCCGCGCATCGTGGCGTCATATGACTGATAAAGTAGAAGTCTTTGAAGCTTTAAAAGGAGTTAGCTTTGAAATTGAAGAAGGTAAAATTTTAGGAATTGTCGGTAAAAACGGAAGTGGTAAATCGACCATGCTTCGAGCAATTGCCGGAATATTCTCGCCAGATAAAGGTAAGATTGATCTTCATGGGCATTCTATATCATTACTTTCAATAGGTGTTGGTTTTAATAAGAAACTTACGGGGCGTGAAAACATCTATTTATCGGGAATGCTTCTTGGCTTTTCCGAAGAAGAAATAGCTAAAAAAGAGCGTGAAATTATCGAGTTTGCGGATATCGGTAAATTTATTTATAAACCAGTGAGGACGTACTCTTCGGGAATGTACTCTAAATTAGCATTTGCTATAACCGCAATTTTGGAAACAGATATTATGTTAATCGACGAAGTGCTTTCTGTTGGTGATGCTAAATTTAAAGAGAAAAGTTACAACAAGATGAAAGAACTCATATCTGATGAACATCGTACCGTTATAATTGTCTCACATAGTTTAGGAACGATTCGCGAGTTATGTGATGAAGTATTATGGTTAAATGATGGAAAGATAATGATGAAGGGGAGTGCTGAAGAGATCCTTCCGAAGTACGAAGAGTTCATGAAAAACTAGATAAATTTGTGGGTGACGTTGATGAATATATTTTTACACTTATTAAAATTTCATTTGATTACAGTTTATTTTTTTATAAAGTTGATTACACGCCAAAAAAAACAAGTCGTCTTCTTAAGCAGACAATATAATGATATTTCTTTAAATTATGCTGGTGTTATCGATCTACTAGAAGAAGAAGGTATTACCTATAAATGTGTTTGCAAAAAAGTCTTATCGAGTATTAACGATTCGGTTCGAACACAAGGTAATTATTCTAATGGACAGACATTTTTTAAGAAGATTTTAAAGAATTTTAAAGAATCTTTAAGTTATTACTTTAGCTTATATAGTCAGATGCGACTTATTGCTGAATCTAAAGTAGTTATAGTAGATGGATACAACATTGTCGTCAGTCTGTTAAAGCACAAGAAGGGAACTAAAGTTATTCAGATGTGGCATGCTTTAGGTGCAATTAAGCAGTTTGGATATCAATCGATTGGCAAGAAGGATGGAATCAATTCGGATATGGCAAGAATACTAAAAATGCATAATAATTATGATTATATACTATCGGGAAGTGAGGGAATGAACCCTTTTTTTGCCGAAGCATTTAATACGGACATATCCCATGTCTTAGCTATCGGAACACCGACCGTCGACTATATGCGAAAGAAAAATCCGGAAGCGAAAAAGAAGATTTTCAAAAGATACCCTCAAATGAAAAAGAAGACAAATGTCTTATATTCACCGACGTTTAGAAACGATAAACAAGATAATACCCAATCTTTAATTGATGTCTTTGATTTTGAAAAGTGTAATCTCATCATAACTAATCACCCAAAGGTTGATAACAATACGCTTGATTCTCGTGTTATATATATCAATCGCGATGAATTTTCAACTTTTGATATTGTCAAGGTTGTCGATTATGTGATTACTGACTATTCAGCTTTGATGATTGATGCCGCTATTGCTAACAAAAAAATTCTATTGTATGTATATGATTATGATAAATATAGTAAAGATAATGGTGTTAATATCGAAATGTTGAAAGACTTTCCTCATATATCATCGAAATCTGCTGAAGAAATCGTCAAAATTATTACTGATGATAGATATGACGAAGAAGAATATGCTGAATTTAAAAAGTTATATACTCCTAATATAAAGGGAAGTTCAACAAAAAAGATTGTTGATTTGATAAAGAGGTGTTTAACGGATGAACATTAAAAGTAAAATTAAAAAGGCAGCAGTCGATTTATCTAAAAAAAGTCCTTTTTTGCGTAAGATTATTCGTGGAATTAATAATAAGGTAAATCTTATTCACTACAAGAAGTTTTACAAGAAATATGATGTTGATGAAAAAGTCGTCCTTTTTGAAGCTTTTGGGGGCCGCAATTATACTTGTTCGCCAAAGGCTTTATATGAGAAGATGACGACGATGAAAGAGTTTTCTGATTATACATTTGTGTGGGCTTTTGTCGATCCATCTATTCATGAAGTAAAGGAAAGTGATAATCTTATTGTCGTTAAAAGTTTATCTGACGAATATTATCGCTACTGTGCAACAGCTAAGTATTGGATAGTTAATTCGATTATGCCAGAGCATATTATAAAAAAACCGGAACAGGTATATGTCCAATGTTGGCACGGAACACCTTTAAAAAAATTGCGTTATGATATTGAAGTGAATGGTGCATCTTTGAATACTGTAGCAGAAATAAGAAAACGTAATGATATCGATGCTGCACGTTTTGATTATTTTATTTCACCATCGCGATATTGTACGGAAAAATTTACGTCAGCTTTTAATTTAAAAGCATTGGGAAAAGAAGATATAATTATCGAAGAAGGCTACCCACGTAATGATTTCCTTTTCAACAAGTCGGCAAAAGATATTGCCAATATCAAGAAGAAATTGGGAATACCGAAAGGGAAAAAAGCCATCTTATATCTTCCGACATTTCGCGATAATCAACACACCTCAGGAGTAGGTTATACTTATAAATTAGCAATTGATTTTGATCATCTCCGTGAAAAGTTCGGCTCGGAATATGTAATTTTATTCAGTCCACACTACTTTATTGCAAATAGCATTGATATTAGTAAATATAAAGGCTTTGTAATAAATGTTGCTCATTATGATGAGATAAATGAATTGTACTTGGCTAGTGATGCCATTATAACTGATTATTCCAGTATTTTCTTTGATTTTGCAAATTTGCATCGTCCGATGTTCTTCTATATGTATGATTATGATGATTATAAGAATAATTTACGCGATTTTTATATATCACTAGATGAACTACCGGGTCCTATTGCTAAGACGCAAGATGAATTGGAAAAAAACATTAGTAGCATCGATAAGATGCAAGATAAATATGCTAAAAAATATGCTAAGTTCAATAAAAAATACAATTATCTGGATGATGGAAACGCCAGCGAAAGAGTTTTAAAGGTCATATTTAAGGAGGAATTAAAATGAAAAAAATTTTGACTTACGGAACATACGATTTGATTACACCAGGCCATATTCAACATCTTCGTGATGCTAAAGCGATGGGAGATTATTTAGTTGTCGGATTGAGTACCGATGAATTTAATGCAATTAAGCATAAAACTTCTTATTTAACATATGAAGAAAGAAAATTTGTCTTAGAAGCAATTAAATATGTCGATGAAGTAATCCCAGAGCGTGATTGGGACCAAAAACCTGATGATATTAAACGTTTGGGAATCGATATTGTTGTAATGGGAAGCGATTGGGAAGGTGATGAACGCTTTGAACATCTTCGTGAATTCTGCGATGTCAAATATACTGAACGACCATTCACTTGGTCATCGACTCAATTTCGCAAACATATTGATGATTATGTTGAAGATATGAAATAAAAGCGACTTTCCAAAGTCACTTTTTTTATTACATAAGTAAAGTTTTGTGATAAAATATTTAAACAGTATTAATAAATATTGTTTAAAATTATATAATTTGTTAGAATATTAATAGAAGGTGATGATATGGCGAAGAGAAAGATTCCACCTATAAATTATGTTATTCTTTTTGGCATATTTGTTTTAGTTATCTGCGCATGTTTTGCAGCTAATAATCTTTACAATGTCATTCGTGAAAATCGTATAAGCACGAGTCCCTTAGCTACAAAACAAGTCTTATATGAAGACTTACGCAACACTACTCAGGAAATAAATGCAGATACATTCTTGGTTATAAGTTATGTTCAAGATGATGAAGTTCATGAAAATGAAGTTGAAATAGAACGTACTTTAAATAGACATAATCTTATGGATAATGTCATGTATCTTGATGTGACAGATTATAAAAACGATGCTAGTTTCTGTGCAGATTTAAATGATCTTCTCGATTTATCAGGAAACTTAGAAATAACAAATTTCCCGGCAGTCGTATTTTATAAAGATGGAGTACCGACCTATACGACAGATTCAACCGATCACTTATTGAATGCTGGAGATTTTGAACAAATTATAGATATGTATGATTTAGCAAGCTGAGCTTGCTTTTTTTAGGAGGATGTATATGATTAATGTAGTTTTATTTGAACCGGAGATTCCTGGAAATACCGGAAATATTATGCGAACTTGTGTTGCAACTAATACCAGATTGCATCTCATTAAGCCTTTAGGTTTTTCACTTGAAGACAAATATATTCGTCGTAGTGGTGTAAATTATATTGATAAATGTGATTATCGTGTATATGAAAATATCGAAGATTTTTATTCGAAAAACACCGGTGTTTTTTATTATCTATCGCGTTATGGGCATAAGCCGCATACGGACTTCGATTATTCTGATAATCAAGAGAATATCTACTTTATCTTTGGTAAAGAATCGACCGGGATACCACCGAAGTATTTAAAGCCTCATATGGATCATTGCTTGCGTATCCCGATGACGGATAATGTTCGCGCTTTAAATCTATCTAATACCGTTGCTATTGTCGTATATGAAGCTCTGCGTCAACAAAATTATAATGATTTATTACGCGATGAGCCTAGTGATGAATTCCACAAAGGACCAAATTTTATCGAAGAATCTTAAAAAAAGGTTGGATAATTATCCAACCTTTTAAGCAGCTATATCTTCTGCTTTTTCCTCGTTCTCAATAGATATTGCAAATGTTGGGCAAGCATCTTTAGCACTGATAGCTGCATCTGTTACAGTGCTATCCTTTACTTTAGAAAAACCGCCATCAAATTCAAAGCTATCTGGAGCAATTCCTACACAAGCTCCACAACCAATACATTTGTCTTGATCTAATACTAACTTTTCCATTAAAACACCTCTTCATTTCTTGAAATATTATACAACATTTACAAGAAAAAAAACAACTTGTATATACAAAAAGCGACTTTGTATGATAAAATTTACTTGTTAGGGTGATAGTATGAATTCTAGAATGGATAAATATAATACTAGTGAATCACAAATTCGTTCACGCACTCAGAAAAATCGCGAATTATACGAAGAGATTCGTAATAGTGCCTTAACTGATTTCAATGTCAATTCGAATATGTCTGTCATTGAAGAAAATGCCGAAAAAATCGATGTCGGGAAGGTTCGACGCATGCTCGACCAACGTTATAGTAGTACATCTCCTAAAAGGCGAAGCATCGAATTGCCTGTAATCGAAGAACCAGTAGTAGAAGAACAATTAGTCGATACTAAAGAATATGACATAAATGCAATTATAGCCAAGGCTAAACAAGGAAAAAACGTCGATTATAACAAAGAACGTTTGAAAAAAGTTCGCGAAGCCCAATATGAAATCTTAAATAATTTGGACTTAGAACTGAAGAAAGTTGAAGAAGTTCAGAACGACAATAAGAATAGAGAAGCCGAAGAAAATCTGATGAACTTGATCAATACCATTACGGAAATAGAGATTCGCAATAAAACGACAAATCTGAGTAAGGAGTCCTCACAAGCATTGGAACTTTTAAGTGATTTAAAAGATGATGAACCGGAACCATCTAAAGAAGAGAGTGTTGAAACTAAAAAGAGTGAGGATACCCAGCCAAAAGTTGAAGAGAAGAGTGATTCTAGAGAAGATCATATCGAAGAAACACTTTCGAAACTCGATATCGATATGTCTGCATATGATGACTTTAAGGATATTTCAAAGCAAGATAAAAGTTCAATTATTCTTAAAATAATTATTTTCGTTATAGTAATTGCGCTAGTTATCGGTGCAGTATACATACTGGACAATATTTTAAATTTAGGATTGTTAGGTTAATTATGAGCAATGTATGCTCATAATTTTTTTTCATATTATTTAATATGAAGAGATTTAAAACACGTCGTCGTCGAAAACATAATATGATGATTATTTTATTGTTAACTGTATTAGTGACGATATCTTTATTATGGTATTATAATCATAATATCAGTCCCAAAATGTTGGATATCGCCAAAAGTAAATTAGAAGAAATTACGACCCTTTATATAAAAAAAGATATAACTCCTATTGATGCTGATTTAAGTCGTTTGATTTTGACGACTAAAAATGAAAAAAACGAAATACTAACCGTCGATGTCGATATGGACTATGCTTATGATATTATGATTGAAATTTTAAGAAAAATTCAAGATAATATCTTAACTCTTGAATCCGGAGACATCAGTTATTTTAAGAATAATAATGAATTAAAAAGTTATAACGGCAGCGTTTATCTTTTAGTTCCTTTAGGATTGGCTCATGAAGGTGTTTTATTTTCTAATCTAGGACCGAAAGTTCCGATAAAACTAAGTTTTTTTGAACATGTTCTCGGTACTGTTGAAACAACAGTAACAGGATATGGTATCAACAATGCATTACTCAAAGTATATTTAACCGTAACTCTCGAACAAAAGTTAATAATTCCATATAAAGAGGAAACTTTCAAGAGAGATTTTACGCTTCTTCTCGGATCATCGATAATTACCGGATCGGTTCCGACTATCTATGGCGGAGCATTAAATAGCTCTTCTAACGTGATAGAAGTTGAGTAGGACTGGAATTGTTTTTATAAATATGCTATTATTACTATAGTAAGGTGATGTAATGATAGCAGAGTATAGTGAAAAATTTTTTATTAATCCCGCATTTGAGTACGGAATTAGGAATTATCTTAGCTATAAAGAAGAGGGAACTTACAGTAAACCTCATACTTTTGAGATGCATGTCATTAAGGCATTAACGATAATTTATGGTGAATCATCGATAATTCTTCCTTACAATATTTTTAATGAAAGAGCATTTAAATGTAACTTATTGATGTATGATTTCAAAGAAAATGATATGGAATTATTCATCAAATATATGAATGATTACTATATGTATATGAAAAACATAAAAAATGCTACAAAACCTACAGATTTAATTGCAAGGATTGAGTATTTATTGATAGATATGATCAATCGTCGTGCTCGTAAACATCCTTTTAGTGATGAAGAACTTGCCGATTTCGATACTATTTTCAATCCTATAAACGGCAATTTAAAACAACTTAAGAAACTTGTCAGTACTAACGAAGGTCTGATTATAAACGAGTGGAATAATCGTCGAAGTGAATTGAGTAATACGATGATTCGGATGATGGCCGTTAATCCTAACTTATTAAGTCCCGATATGTATGCTAAATATGGATATGATATTCAAAATGTCGCAAATTTGCCGGCTAATCAAATCGACGAAGTAAATAATCGCGTTATCGAAGCGGAAACTTTAGCTAATCAAACACCATATAAACCAGAAAAAATACCGTTTTATCGTCGTGTAGTTTTAACTAGTGGTAGTGGTTTTGTCGATAAACTCATGTTGCTTAGCATTGTAGCTACGGAAATCATGATTGGCTTAGTAATCGCTATCAATATGTGAGGACAATATGGTTGTTATTAATAATAAAAATTACGAACTAGTTACTAATTATCGCGATGGATTTGATTTGGAAAGCGTTGAAAAGTTTCTAACTGACTATTTTGATCGCTTCGACTATGTCTTTGGTGACTGGGCTTATGGACATCTTCGCTTAAAAGGCTTTTATAAATCGGATAATAAAAAAGTCAGCAAGATAAACGATATTGCTAATTTAGAAAAATACATCAAGGATAATTGTGCATACGATTGTCGATATTTTGTGTTAGAGAAAAAAGAACTTGTCAAAACAACGTAGTGTTGTTATAATTTATTATGATAGAGAGGTTTGCTTATGATAGATAATATAACTGTTATAGATATACGTGGAAATGGTGTTCTAGCTGAAGGAATTAGCTACATTAAATTGAATTCTACAGGGAAACAATATGTGTTATATACTTTAAATGAAACTGTTGAAAATGATTTGATTAAGATGTATGTAGCTGAGACTGGACCTAGTGTTGGAGTGGCCGGTTCGATTCCGGAGCCGGATTGGAATAATTTGCGAAATATCTTATTGCAACTTTCCCGTGGTGAGCAAGTTAATGATATAACTCACTTAAATATGTCAGGTGTTACTTTCTATGTTGGTGAACCTAAGAAATTAGCTATTAAAGTTGAGAAGAAACAAGCCTTTAAAGACAGTCAGAACAAAGCTATGCTAGCGATAAATCAGGGAAATAGTGTGGATGAACCTGCTGTTATGGGACCTAGTTCAACTACATTCTTTGATTCTTCTGTTGCTAGTAGTGCGCCAGCACCTGATGAACCAGCTTTTGTTCCTTCAAGTGAACAAGTAAATATCTTTGCGCAACCGATGCAACCGGCATATCCAAATTCTGTGCCTGAACCAAACGTGACTCCAGCACCACAACCGAGTGTTGAAGCTCAAGCACCACAAACTAATACTATAGCTAGTGAACCGGTTCCGTCTGTTGCTGAAACACCACAACCGGTTGTTGATAACCAAGCAGCATCTATACCAAATGTGAATACTAATTTACAAGATAGTAGTGTAGTAGAACCGCAAGAAGTAAATGCTTCAGTGGATGCACAAGCGACAGTTACACGTGAAGATGCGATTAAAGCTTTGGAAGTGTTGAATAATTATTTTGCTTTGACAAATACATTGCCGAGCGAATTAGCTCAAGAAATATCGAGTCCAACATCGAATTATACGACTTCAGAAGTGCCTCAACAAACAGCAACGACTCCTGAGGTAGTATCTAATATTTCTAATGATAATATGGTAAGTTATGCCCAAACACCTAGTGAAGCTTTTACTACGCCAGTGGAAAGTGTTATGCCAGAACAAACTGTAGCAACATCAGTTCCTCCAGTAAATTCCAATATAGTTCAATTCCCAACTGGAGCACCAGTTGGTGTTGAAAACATTCCAGCAACACCATCTGTTCAACAGGAATCCCCTGTTTCGTATTCGGAACCTACTCCAGTTGTTCCAGAAGTCGCCGCTATTTCACAACCAATTGAGCCAGTCGTACCGACAATGGATATACCGGCAGTAGAAAGTACTAATCCGGCAACTTCTTACCAGAACGTTCTAACTCCGGAGCCATCTTTACAAGATCAGCCACCGGTAGTAATGCCTACGGATATACCAGTTGCTATGCCGACTGATATGATGGCTGATGGTCCAGCTGTTCAAATGTCATCTGACCAACCAATTCTTGGACCAGGACAGTTATCTGCAACAGGAGTAGAATACAAAAAAGTAGCATAATGCGATAAAAACGAGTATAAAGACTCGTTTTTTTTATATAATTTAGTATGAGAAATGTCTTGAACTATTACTACAATTTGTCATTTGATGAGATAAAAGAATATTCGGAATATGCCATCTTACGCAAAGATGCAAACATATATATATTTAAAAAGTTTATACAGAATGAGGAGGAAACTAAAGAGATTGCCAATATTCTCTTACAAAATAATATCCCAGCACATCTCATAGTCATTAATAATAAAGGAGAAATGCTGACAGATTATAATAACGATAAATATATTCTTATTCTTTTAAAAAATGTTGATATTATCTTAAATGACGACTTCTTTTATATTGAAGTTCCTTCTTCCGATAATAATATGGCAAAAATGTGGGAGCGGAAGATAGATTATTATTCTCGCCAAGTGCGAGAGTTAGCGTTAGGAAAAGATCTACTAATCAACTCTTTTAATTATTATGTAGGAATGGCCGAAAATGCTATTGCAATGTATAACCAGGCTTGGGCATCTCCTGGTGACGTTAAATTTTCAATTTCGCATCGTCGAATAGGATATCCCAATTACGCTATAAACTATTTAGATATTACTAATATGTTGATAGATGTCCGTATTAGAGATATTTCGGAATATATTAAAGCCAAATTTTTTACTGATGATGTTAATGTTGATGAAATAGATGGATTTATCACTCGCTTTAATTTAAGTGAAAAGGAAATTAAATTGTTATACGCTCGTCTATTTTATCCGACTTATTACTTTGACCTCTTTGAAAGCATCATTTTAGAAGAACGTGACGAACAAGAAATATTGTCGTTGTTAAATAAACGAGTATCTTATGAACAATTTCTAGATAACATTTTTAACTATTTTAAAGAAGTATATCCGTTATATGAAGTTGAATGGATAAAAAAAAGAACTTAAAGTTCTACGTTTATTACTCCTTTTAATGAAGGTATTTCTTCTTTTAGTATTTCGTATATATTGTCCTGAATAGTGTAGTCGCGAAACATACACGTTGCACAAGCACCATATAGTTTTACATATACGTAATCGTCCTCGTATTTTATAAACTCGATATCGCCACCTTCGCTATTGAGAAAAGGACGAAGATTATTCAATGATTCGATAATTTTGCTTTCGTTTTCTTGCATAATATCACCAAATTGATTATATCTAAAAAGATGTACAAAGTAAATATTTTTTGTTATAATACCCTTGAGGTGCAATAATGGAAGACTTAACAGTCGGAAGTGTTGTCAAGGGTGTAGTAACCGGTATTGAGAGTTACGGTATTTTTGTAAAACTTAATGAAAAGTATAGTGGATTAATTCATATATCGGAAATAACTGAAAAATACGTAAAAAATATTAATAATTATGCTAAACTTAAAGAGACTATTTATGTTGAAATAAAAGCTATTGATGATAAGAATCGACGTTGTATTTTATCCGTTAAGGGGCTTAATTATCGTATTGATGAAAATCGCAAGATCAAAGAATCGGTCCGCGGTTTTACCCCTTTAAAGCAGCACTTGCCAATATGGATTGACGAAAAATACAAGGAAATCATGAATAATAAGGATTGATTTCCTTTTGTATTATGACTATTTATATGATTATTTCGGACAATAAGGAATCAAACTATTAGTAAAACAGTTATTTATCCATAAAAAGTTGTTAAAAATATTGACTTAATAAAAATTGATGTGTTATAATCAATTTGTTCCTTGTATAGGAGCACGGAGAAATACCCAAGTCTGGTTGAAGGGACTGGTCTTGAAAACCAGGAGGTCGGCAACGGCGCGGGGGTTCGAATCCCTCTTTCTCCGCCATTCTATTTATGCATCGCGGGATGGAGCAGTTAGGTAGCTCGTCGGGCTCATAACCCGAAGGTCGTAGGTTCAAATCCTTCTCCCGCAACCATTTTTGGTCCGTTAGTCTAGAGGCCTATGACGTCTGCCTGTCACGCAGAAGATCACGGGTTCGAATCCCGTACGGACCGCCATTTTTTTGGCTTCATAGCTCAGTCGGTAGAGCAGAGGACTGAAAATCCTTGTGTCGCTGGTTCAATTCCCGCTGGAGCCACCATTTAGTTTATAAACCGCGATAACATCGCGGTTTTTATGTAGAAGCATAGGGGGATATTATGGAAGAATTGAAGATGGAACTATATCAAATTCGTAATAGAATCAATGTAAATAAACACTTATGGCAACACATCTTTTCTACAAACTGTTATGCTTTTGCATTGGGACTGGATGTGAGGGAAAAAGATATTGGTGAGTATGTATACCAACCGGGAATTTTGGGAACATCTTCGGACTCGGTAGCATATCATGAGGAATTCGAATATGAACTGTTACTTGCTAA
>CALVQL010000012.1 GCA_944358235.1 uncultured Bacilli bacterium | reverse complement strand
TGTTCGTTATATTTTTTCTTACCTGTAATCTTCTTCGTCTCATAAAGAGTAGATAGAGAATTATTTAAAGAATCAATTAACTCACGTAAATCTTTAGTGTCTTCAACTGATGCAAGTTTTTCTGTATCTTGGTCAGTAGATGCATCATCTGCTGTAAGAACTGGCTCAGGCTCAGTTGTTATATCTGTTAATTCGACATCATCAAGTTTTTCTTCACTAGGTAATTCTATTTCCATTGGATTAGTTTCTACTTGTGGTGTCTCTTCTTTTATCTCTTGTAATTCAGGTTCTGGTGTTGGAGTAGGAGTGGTATCTCTTACTTCTTCGTCTTCTAACTTCTCTGGTGCATCATCTTCAAGACTTTCTAATGTTTCTGTTTTTTCAGTAGTTTCATTATCATCCTTTAACATCTCTTTTAATTCGTCAGGATCTATTTCAACAACTGTTTTTTTCTTCTTTTTGCTTGGCTTTATTACGATTTCTTCGTCTTCACTGTCTTGTGCAACTGGATATGGAATATACATTGGCATTGCTCCGTTTGGGAATGTATATGGTATATTCATTGCTTTTGGATTAAAATTCATTGCAGAAGCATTTATTTGATCTTGCAATCCTAATTGTGTTCCAGTTCCAAGGTCATCTTCTAAGTCGATTAATTTTAATATTTCAGCAAATGATGTCTTTCCTTCGAGAACTTTTTCAAGGCCATCTTGAAGCATCGTCTTTGTTTCGCCATTGCCATAAACTAGTGTACGAAGTATCTCCTTTGGTGTTCCATCAGTTATGGCATCTTTAATTGCTTGATTTAGTAATAATACTTCATGAATTGCGATACGTCCACGATATCCTCTAGAACATTCTGGACATCCGACTGGTTCATATATCTCAGTTACATCTTTATTTAATGTCTTTTTGAATATTTCTTTTTCGTAATCGGTTGTCGGTCTTAAACGACGACATTTCTCACATAGACGACGTGATAACTTTTGTGAAATAATTCCCTCAAGAGATGAACCTAATAAATATCTTTCAACAGACATGTCTGTCAAACGCTCAATAGTATTTAATGAATTATTTGTATGTAATGTCGACAAGACTAAATGACCAGTGATACTTGCACGAACGGCAATTCTAGCTGTTTCGTCGTCACGAATTTCTCCAATCATTATGACATCTGGGTCCTGACGTAATATACTACGTAAGACAGTTGCAAAGTTAAGACCAATCTCAGTTGCTGCTTGAACTTGATTGATTCCTCCGATATTCATTTCTATTGGGTCCTCAACAGTAACGATATTTGTTCCCTCGACATTCAATCTTTGGAGCATTGCATATACGGTAGTCGATTTACCAGTACCAGTAGCACCTGTTACTAAAATGATACCATTAGGTAAAGCAAGCATTTTTTTGACTTTTTCAAGGTTTTCTTGATTGAAATCCAACGCTTCAATACCAGCAGCACTCATCGAGTAGTCCATAATACGTATAACAATCTTTTCACCCATGTTAGTCGGTAAGCAAGAAACACGAAGGTCGACGGTTTTATTTTGTAATTCTGTTCTTATAGCACCGTCTTGAGGTATTCTACTTTCCGTAATATTCATTCCAGATATGATTTTTATTCTTGTAATCATATTCTTTTTGACATAAAGAGGAACAATAGAGTAGTCATTTAATTGACCATCAATTCTAATACGAATTTTTATTCCTTCTTCAAATGGATCAAAATGGATATCGGATGCGCCCTTGTTTATGGCATCTAAAATGATGGAATTGACGATATCGGTAATCGGAACGTTATTATAATCGAATGTTACCATTCCGGTTAACATTTCTTTTCCTTCCATCTGACGTTCTGAAGCTGAAATAGGTTGTGTTTGAACTCCAGTAACGGCATTTTGTGCATCGAGTTGTGCTGTATCATTGGCAGCAGAATTTAAATCACTATGTAGACTATTTTTGTCGACGAAATTCTGATTAATAGGATTACCAAACTCATCGACATATTGATTATTACCGATGTAGTTGCCATTTTCATCAATAAGAGAAGGATCAATTGGATTTCCTTGCTCATCGACATATTGAGTCGTTGCTCCTATGTAATTTCCATCTTTATCGATTAATGATGGATCAATTGGATTACCGAATTCATCGACATACTGCGTTTGTACAGGGTTCCCATTTTCATCCATATAAACTTCATTTTTGCTTTCTATATTTTCTTTTAAATTTAGTTCACTATTCATGTACAATCAACCCTATCTATTTTATTCCATACTAATTATACACTAATTGCAACAAATACGTCAACATTAATCGAACTTATTTGCACTTCAAAATAAAAAGAACTATGTAAATAGTCCTTTTTAACAAGCTGATTTTAGGGTAATTCGCTTATTTCGTGTACTTCCACCATATCGGATTGTAAATAGTATCTCGTATTCGTTGCCACTTACTAGAGAATTACAATTTGTCTCTTGATTGTTGCTGTCATAACAACTATAAGATATCGTTGCATTTGCAGTAACATTTTCACCGTTTGACATAACTCTTATTTTATCCGAAGCACGCGAACCTAAAGCGTTGAAATCATCTACAGTTGAACAAGTTGGTCCAATATATTCGATTGAATAAGTTCCACTTGGTTCAGATGGAGAAGTTGTCGGTTCTTCCGGATCCATTGTCGATGAGTTTGCTACTACATCTACTGATATACCGGATGATTGATTATTTTTGAAAATGCTATATGAAGATTTTACGACGAATTTCTGAGTCGAAGTCAATGTTATATTAGCTGTATATGTCGTATCAGTCGTAAATCCTAATTCGGTCAAGTTTCCATTAGCATCTTGTAAGTAGATTCGATAACCAATATTTCCAATGTTTTTGGCATTGTATTCCAACCGGTCTTGTAAGTATTTCTCAGCCCAACGACTATAAGCTGTTGAATTGGTAAAGTATTCTCGCAAGTATTCTTCGTTTATCGCATCAGGTGTTGCTATTGGATCCCAAGATAATGTTACAGAAGTAGCTGTCGAAGAGTATTTTAGTGATGTTGGGTTTTCTAATTCTGAGAAACGAGTCGATACTGTTGTTGGAACTGTTCCTTTTTTGAAGTATTCTGTACTTCTTAGGCTATCTGGCGTTGCATCACTTGCAAGCTCTAATGGGTCAGTTCCTAATTCTATCTCAGCTGTTACGACACCACTTGGTCGTTCGAAACGACTTTTTTTCTTCATTATACCTTTTACCAGTAATTTTGTTATCGTCCGTCTAGCAGTACCACCTTCTGATGATGTTAAGTAGTAATCTTTGGTCGTCTCAGGGTATCCGTACCATAAAGATATTGCATAGTCAGGAGAGTAGGCGATTTCCCATGAATCACCAATGATATTTCCTTTTATTCCAAGGCTTTCTTTAACTGATGAATCGACCGTTGAAGTTCCTGTTTTAGCAGCGATATCTGTACCACTGACACTACCAGTACCAATTTGACCACTTGTAACAGCATATTTTAGTATCATGTTAATCATATATGCTGTTTCTTCACTCATCGCTTGAACTTTCTTCGGTGTCACTTCAAATACTTCGCCAGTATCGGTAAACTCAATTTTGGTAAATGAATATGGCTCAATATAAGTTCCACCACGAGCAAATGTTGCATATGCAGCAGCTGACTCGAGTGGAGTAACGCCTTCGAATCCACCGATTGAACAAGATTCATAAATTGTACCATTATCACTTTCTTCGAGGTGTGTCCATCCTAAATTGGTTGCAAATTCTTTTTTCTGTTCGTTGGTTGTCTGTTGGAAAGTGAATAGTGCCGGAATATTACGGGATTGTGCTAAAGCTTGTTTTATCGTCATAACCCCTTTGAATTTATTATCCCAGTTTTTTATGCTATCCCCAGATGAATAGGTCATTTTTCCATCGATAATCGTCTGACCTGTTGACCAATTTAGATATTCGATTGCTGGACCATAATCGAGAACTGGTTTTGCAGTAGATCCTGGATGACGCCGTGCGCTAGTAGCATAGTTGAAACTACGTTCGCTAGTCTTGTTACGACCGGCACCAATTGCGGCGATTGAACCATCTTTGACATCGATTACGGCAATTCCGGCTTGTACGACATCATTTTTCCAAGTGTATGTTTCACCGTTCATAATATCATTAACGACAGCTTGGCGTTCCGGATCCATTGTCGTATATATAACCATTGAAGTTGTGTAAGGGTCTAAACCTTTTGGATTTGCTGCACTTTTTGTCCTTTCGACAACTTCTTCGACTACGGTATCGATGAATGAAATGTTTTCGCTTAGATAACTTTCTCTTTCAGTCAGTAAACTTTCGACAGGAACTGCCTTAGCAGCATCGCGTTCTTCTTCAGTGATGTAACCGTGGCGATACATCAAGTTCAAAACCGTATTGCGTCGACTTTCTGCAGCATCTGGATAGGCATATGGATTATAAGCTGATGGAGCTTGGAAAAGTCCAGCAATCAAAGCCGCTTCTGTAAGAGTTAGTTCAGAAACTGATTTTCCAAAGTATATTTTTGATGCTTGCTCAACACCATAAGCACCAGCACCTAAACCAGGAATATTTACATAAAATTCCATTATTTGTTCCTTAGTATATTTTTTCTCGATTACAAATACGGATAGGTAAATATCGGTAAATTTTCGGACAATTCCTTGAAAGCCACTCGATACAGTACTAGTAAATGCATTTTTGGATACTTGCATGGTTAGAGTTGATCCACCACCGGCATCGTCTTGTCCTAGTACTTGACCAATACTGGCTTTTAAGAAACGAGCTAAATCGATTCCATTGTGTTGGAAGAAACGAGAGTCTTCGGTTGCAACAATAGCGTCGATTAAAACCTCTGGTAATTCATCATATGTTATCTTCTCACGATTTTCCGTTCCTAATCTTTTTATTTCATCGCCATTTTTATTTATCAGTATTGTTGCGTTGCTTCGGTAAAGTCGTTCCTGTGAAACGTCCGGGGCAGTTGCGATTACGTATATACAAAACGCAACGATTAAAGCGAAGATTGCAATTAAAATCAACATAACTATTATTAGAACCTTATCTTTTATCGTCCCATATTTAAATTTCTTTTTGAATCTTTTCATATCGTATTTGACCACCTTTATTCTATTGATGAAGAAAACCGTTATTTTGGCAAAGCCGTGATAATCTCTGTAGTGCAATAATTTCGGTTCATCGTCATCATCGATTTTTTCGTCAAGTTGTAACTTTTTTTGCGGTTTTTTTTCTTTTTTCTTTTTAGACGCACTTCCACGTCTAATATTATTATATTTGGTATTTATCCAATTTTTAATATTTTTGATAAATATTAACAAAACTTTACACAAGTGAAGTAAAAACAACTGAATCTTACGTAAGATGTGAGCAAGAGTGAATTTCGTCGGATCTTTTTTCACTCTGTTACTGACTTTCGGTCGGCTTGATGGTGTTTTTTCTTTTACTTCATCGATTTTTTTTGGCTTGGAAATCGGCTGTTTTGGTGTCTTGCTTTTTCTCTGACCAGTCTTTTTTTTCTTCTTTTTGTTTACATAGTTTTTCTTTGCGGTTTTTTTGCGTTTAGTTTTAGAAGACATTTCAAACCTCCTCAAAATATAATGTATCTAGAACTTTTAAATAATCTAAACGGGGTTTTATTTTCTGAGGAATTACTTTGCCATGTTCCTGAATAAAAGAATAGGGAATACTCTTGCGAGTGTTATTTTCTACAAATGTAATAATATCTTTACCGTCGAGATAATAAAACAAACCGTTCATATATATGATTAAAAAGGATATTCCACCATGTTCGATTACTTTTTTCATATGCTGGTATTGGTGTTCGTGCAGATTTGCCAAAGGAAATGCAGTACGATTCTTTGTCTCTTTGGCATCAAAATCGATGTATTTACCACGATATATGCCGTTATAGTCCAATGTCGATGGAGTTCTAAAATAAGCTTTTGTTATGATCTTTTCACTATTATTTGGATATTTTACTTCGCTTATTGTTATCGGTGTTGGCTTTTTGTAGATAATAGCACGATCTATTTCTCGATAGTATTCGTTACTTACATTGAGAAGCTCTTCTAATGCCATTCCACGATTTTTATATGAGACAAATTTGTTGTAATCTTTTTTGATATGGTTTGGATATAACAAAACAATCACCTTTCTTCAAGTATTATATAATATATAGAAAGATTTTTCCAGGATAATTGCTGATTTGCTTTCTAATCGAAATAATATTATAATATATCTTATAGGAAAGAGGGTTTCTATGAAGATCGAAAGTTCGAATTTAGATACGGTTGCCGTAAGAACCAGTCAATATCCGACAGATATGAAAAAAGAATTCCTGTTATGTGGTCGTAGTAATGTTGGAAAGAGTAGCTTTATCAATGCTCTTTTAGGAAGAAAAAATTATGCGCATACTTCTAGTAAACCAGGTAAAACACAGACGCTTAACTTTTATCTTGTAAACAATGATTTTTATCTCGTTGATGTTCCGGGTTATGGATATGCTGATGTTTCCAAAGAAAAGCAGCGTAAATTTGGCCTTATGATTGAAGATTATATTAAGACACGTAAAAATTTATGTTGTGTCTTCTTGCTGGTCGATTTCCGTCATAAAGCAACTGAAAATGATGTTTTGATGTATAATTATTTGAAATATTACGAGATACCGACAGTAATTGTTGCTACTAAATATGATAAGGTCAAGACGAATGCACGTGCTAAAGCTGAGAGTAGTTTAAAAGATTCTTTGCAGATTTTACCAACAGATCGATTAGTATTGTTTTCAAGTGTTACCAAAAAAGGGCGTGAAGAAATATACAATATATTGTCAAGTTATATCGAGGATGAAAATTAATTCTCGTCTTTTTTTATTTTATGGTATAATTATAGTAGGTGATAGTATGAGAAAGAAAAATGGGTTTACTTTGGTCGAGTTATTAGCAGTAATCGTTTTAATTGCATTATTACTTGTTATTGCTGTACCAAATGCTTTAAAGATGAGTTCACGAGTTAAAGAAAAAGCTTATGATACTAAAGTCGATTTAATCGAACAAGCGGCGAAGAATTATGGTCAGTCGAATATTGGCTTTGTAAGAATGGGAACAGATCCGGATAATACAAATAATCATTACACTTGTACATTTACATATGATGATAATAAAGATATTACTTCCGTTAAATATACTTTAAAATCAGGTGGATATAGTGACTCGTTGACTTTAGGGGAAAACGAGTATTGGTGTATTCGTTTGACAGTTGATGATTTGGTTGCAAGTAATGATCTTGAATGGGATGAGACGAACCGTTGCGATGGACAGTGTACATCCAGCAACGAACAATATTATGATAATGTCGTTTTAAATCCGAAATCGAATTATATAATAAATAAATGTCATGTATATGTATATTATAGATATAATCGAGTATATGCGGCATATGACAAGAATACATGTTCTAGTCAATCTAATTCAGTTGTCGATGGACATGAATATAAGCCTTTATAAGATAGATTTCAAAACGCCTAAATGATTTGCTATTTAGGCGTTTTTATGTTACTATAACAACGGTTAGAGGAGGGGTTATTAATGCGTAAAACAGTTTGTTTAATTGGACGACCAAATACGGGAAAATCCTCACTTTTTAATCGACTTATCAATGAGAAAAAGGCGATAATTGCCGATACTCCGGGAGTTACAAGAGATCGTATGTATGGAGTAGTCAATTATGGATTAAAATCATTTAGTTTGATCGATACAGGTGGAATAGATCTCGAAGGTCAGTCGATGAATGATAATATTAAGATGCAAGCAGAAATAGCGGTAGACGAAGCAGACGTCATCGTTTTTGTCGTTGATGGTAAAGAAGAACTTACACTCAATGATTATGCTGTCAGAGATATGTTAAAAAGGGCGAATAAACGTGTAATAGTTGCTGTAAATAAAATTGATGACGTTAAACATGAAAACTTGATTTATAATTTTTATGAATTAGGTTTTTCGGATATAGTTGCGATAAGTTCTTTACATAATCGTAATATTGTATCTTTACTCGATATGATAACTGAGGATTTTCCGGATTATACGACAGAACCTGATGAAGAAATCCTGAAATTTTCGATTATTGGAAGACCTAATGTCGGTAAATCGTCTTTGGTAAATGCTTTAGTTGGGGAGGAACGTCAGATTGTTTCCGATGTGGCTGGAACGACACGCGATAGTAATGATACTCGTTTTACTTATGATAAAAAGGATTATTTAGTAATCGATACGGCTGGAATGCGAAAAAAAGGGAAGATTTATGAATCAATCGAAAAATATTCTGTTATCCGTAGTTTGAAAGCTATTGAAAGGTCCGATGTAGTTGTCGCAGTAATCGATGCGGGAACTGGAATAATTGAACATGATAAACACATTGTCTCATATGCTCTAGAAGCTGGCAAAGCTATTGTTTTGGTTGTCAATAAGTGGGACTTAGTCAAGAATAAAGATATAGCTATTAAAGAATGGAAGCAAAAGATGAAAAATGAATTTCAGTTTGTTCCTTATGCTCCCGTTGTGTTTTTATCAGCGGAAACTAAATCTCGTATTCATACATTGATGCCAGAAATTATCAAAGCTTATAACTCTTTCATAAAAGTTATAAAGACGAGTGTCTTAAACGATATTATTCGCGATGCTGTTGCTTTACATGAGGCTCCTAGCTATAAAGGACGTCGTTTAAAGATATATTTTGTCGCTCAAACAGATACGCGTCCTCCAAAGTTTACTTTTCATGTAAATAATAAGAATTTGGTGCATTTCTCTTATGAGCGTTATCTCGAAAATAAAATTCGAGAAGCTATCGATTTAACAGGAACACCGATTATTCTGCAATTTAAGAATCGAGGCGACGAATAATGAAAAAGGCAGGATATGAAGCAACTCGCCAATGGATAATTGCTTTTTCGATAGCTTTATTATTGGTAATCTTTATTCTAACAGTAAATATTATCCATAATTATGGTACTGATAAAACAAGTAATACTAGTGGTAATACTGCAAATGATTATGCGACTGTCAGTGAAGTAGGAGAAGATTATATTATTATCGATTCAATTGACTCTGATGAGTCGAAAAGGATAACTACAGACGATTCTTATGATGTTGGGGATGTCGTTGTCATCAGTGGAGATGAGAATTCATCGATGGAAAAAATTGCCGATAAAAATGATTATATTGAAGAAGAAGAAGAAGTGACAACGACGACGACTAAAACTACAGAAACGAATTCTAGTGTTGCAAAGAGTAATGATGAGTTGGTGCTCGGATATGTCGAGAATGTACGTACGGAAGTGGATACATATTCTGATGGTACTAGTTTTAAAGATAAGGCCAAAAATGCTTTCATTACAGTTGTCGATTTTATCTTTTATGATGGAGAAATCAATGGAGTGTCGTGGAATGAGATAACGGATTCTGCTAAAGCTAAAGTTATTTATTATACTCTGTTAATCGATTCTAAAATAGACGATTTATGGCCAGGATATAAAGAAACGATTTCTGATAAATTTAACGATATTAAAGCGCGCTTGATTGCTAAGTATATGGATATTTCTTCTGCTGTATGCGAAAATCACGCTTCGGCGTGTAATCAGGTTAAAGAGGACTTTCAATTACTTAAAGACAGTTTGAGTATCACTTGGAACATCGTCAAGTCGGCTTTTTCTTATGGTTATGATAAGACAGTGACGTATATAAAGAATTGGTATGAAGTATATAGTGGTAAAAGATGAATATTGAAGGTAAAACTATTCCGGTAATTGTCGAACGAAAAAAAATAAAAAATATCTATTTTCGTTTTAATGATGAAGGGAATATCTTAGTCAGTTGTCCAAAATATGTCACTGATAAGAGTATTGAACAATTGCTAGAGAAAAACCGTAAGTCACTTGAGCGAATGTATCATAAAATGTCACGTTCGCAAGCAGAAAAGTCGAAGATTTTATATTTAGGAAATGAATATGATTTTGTGCTTTATAAAAAGGTAATGTTTTATGAAAATCAAGCTTTTGGTCCTAGTATTGATGCCGTTAATGAGTATCTCGAAAAGAATTCTTTAAAGGAATTTCAGCGTAGGTTGGATCTTTATATCGATGAGTTTGATGATCTACCTAATTTTCGTCTTAGAATTCGTAAGATGAAAAGTCGTTGGGGTGTCTGCAATAAGAAGAGTATGACGGTAACGTTAAATAGTCTTTTGATACATAAACCGGTCCATCTTATCGATTATGTGATTTGCCATGAACTAAGTCACTTTAAGCATATGGATCATTCCTCAGCATTTTGGAAGGAAGTTGGCAAGCATTATCCAAACTATTTGGAGGCACGTAAGGAGTTAAGAGATTAGATGATAGAATCTGTAAACAATGAATTAATAAAGAAATATGCCAAGTTGCAACAGAAGAAATATCGTGATAGAGAAGGTCTTTTTATCGTCGAGGGTGAACACTTGGTCGAAGAAGCAAAAAAAGCTGATATTGTTGTTACTATCTTTTCGTTAGAGGAAAAAACGGGATGTATTCGAGTAAGTGAAAAAGTGATGCAAAAATTATCGATGCTCCCGAGTGTTCCAACTGTTTTGGCAATATGTAGGAAAAGGGAAGAAAAACCGATTGTTGGCGATGTCTTGGCTCTAGATGGAATCCAAGATCCTGGAAATCTAGGTACTATTATTCGTTCGTCTGTAGCATTTGGTATCGATACAATTGTATTGAGTGAGGACACGTGTGATGAATATAACTGGAAAGTTTTAAGAGCAGCCGAGGGAATGAATTTTCATATTAATATAATTCGTCAAGATTTAAAAAGATTTATTCAAAGTAACTCTCAAGAATATCATATTTATTCAACTGATGTTGTAAAAGGAACTTCTTTAAATGAAGTTTTAGTTGTACATCCTTTTATTCTTGTTATGGGAAATGAAGGAAATGGCGTTAAACCAGAAATAGCTGATTGCGCAAAGGATTTAATCAATATTTCGATGAAAGATAACTGTGAAAGCTTAAATGTTGCTGTAGCAACTAGCATCATTCTTTATGATTTCTTTGCGAGTAAGAAGTGATAAGTAAATCACTTTTTTATTTATTATAATTTAATATTTTGTTATAATTCTATTAGGTGATTAGAGCATGAAAGATATGTCTTTTCTTCGTAATCGGTTTATCGCTCACCGAGGAATATATGATAATAAACGTATTTATGAAAATACGACAAGTGCATTTTTAAGGGCAATAAAGAATAATTCAATAATCGAAGTGGATTTGCGTATGTTAAAAGATGGGACAATTATATGCTTTCATGATGAAAATATGGAACGTATGTTACATGTAGAGGGAAAGATTGAGCGTCTTACGTATGATGAGTTATGTTATATTGCTCGTTATCAAATACCGACTTTTTCGATGCTTTTGGAGTTGACTCACGGAACTGTTCCGTTATTGATCGAATTAATTTCGAAGACGAAAAAAAATGCTTTAGAGCGCGAGGTTGCAAGGATGCTCGATGATTATCGAGGAGATTTTGCAATTCAATCTTTTAATATAAAGACTTTGAAATGGTTTTATAAGAATCGTGTTCATTTTATTACGGGATATATTATTGGCAAGAGAAATTATCGAAAGGAACCTTTTTTTAAAAAGTTTGATTTTTTGAATATAAAAATAGGTCTTTATAATGATAAGAAAATAAAAAAGATTCGTGAAGATAAATTCGTCTTGGGCTGGGGAGTTACGAATCGTGATGAGTATGATAGGTATGCTAATGTATTTGATAATTTAGTCGTCGATAATTTACTTGATATCATCGATAGCAAATAATATAATAAATGGATAGTGATTGGATATGGGAAAAGTTTATATTGGGAAAATTGTCAATACTCATGGGATTAAAGGAGAAGTTCGAATCCTCAGTGATTTTGAATATAAGGATAAAGTTTTTGTGGTAGGAAAATACCTGATTATCGCGGGAAAAGAGTATAAAATAATGACTTATCGTGTCCATAAAAATTACGATATGGTTTCATTTGAAGGATTAAGTAATATTAACGATGTATTACCATTTAAGGGAATGAAGGTCTATGTTAATAGAGCGAATTTAAATTTAAATAAAGATGAATATCTTCTGGATGATTTGTTAGGATTTAAGGTTATTCTTAATGATGAGGATTATGGTGAGATTGTCGATTATACTACGGGAAATAATCGTTTACTTGTCGTCAATATGAATACTAAGACGTATTATATTCCGCTTATGGGGAGTTTTATCGAAGAAGTTGATATCGATAATAAGTGTGTTGTTGTTTCGGAAGATGCGAGAGGATTGATCTTATGAAAATTACTATTTTAACTTTGTTTCCTGATATGTTTAGTGGTTTTTTAAGTGAATCGATTATAAAAAGAGCTATCGAAAGAAGATGCGTTGATATCGAGATAATTAATTTTCGCAAGTATTCTACACTCAATAATCATCAAGTTGATGACACGCCTTATGGTGGTGGGGCCGGGATGGTTTTGCGATTAGAGCCTTTGGTGAGTGCTATAAGAGCAGTAAAGACGCCTGATTCACGAGTTATACTTCTTACACCAGCGGGGAAAAAGTATGACCAAGAAAAGGCACGATTGCTGAGTACATGTAAGCATTTAATTCTCGTATGTGGTCATTATGAAGGGTTTGACGAACGAATTTTACATTATGTCGATGAAGAGATAAGTATTGGCGATTATGTACTTACTGGTGGAGAAATTCCGGCGATGGCGATTAGCGATTCCGTCATTCGGCTTTTGGATGGAGTTATAAAAAAAGAGAGTTTTGAAAATGATTCTTTTTATGATGGCCTTTTGGATTATCCACAATATACTAAACCAGCTGTATTTGAAGGTCATGAGGTTCCACAAGTTCTCTTAAGTGGTGATCATCAGAATGTCGATAAATGGCGTGAAGAAGCAGCTTTACTTAAAACTAAAGAGCGAAGAAAAGACCTGTTAGAGTAGGAGGTGACGTATGAGCAGTTATTTGATAAAGAAAGATCAAAAATCCGGAGAGATAGTGTATATGGAATATGATCTTGAAGGCTACAAGTTTAAACCGCGGAATGATGTTAATCAGCCATACGTCAATGTCAAGAGTGTAACTATCTATAAACCGGAAATGATCGATCATCTATTAAGTAAAAAATTTGAAAAAAAATTTGATAAGTTATCGCAGATTATCCTCAAGTTTTTATACCAAGAAGATGAAGATTGTGATGATGGTGATTTTATCGTCTTGCTGGATGAAATTGCACGTCTTAAAAGTGTTGTTGAGTTACAATACCGTAAATATTTGAAGATCGACGAATATAATGAATATATAGCAAAATTAACTTTTTTAGATAATCAAGTACGCCAGAAATTAGCGATAATACAATATAAAAATCGTTTGGAGTATGAAATATCGAGAGGTAGGTCACGCTAGATTAAATTCTATTGATTTATAGCGGAATTTACTATATAATACCAATGAAATGGAGAGATAAAATGAAAAACGTTAAAGAGATAAAAATCGAAATTAAAGATGAAAAATGGAAGGATATTTTGGACAAGGCTTTCAAGAAAGTTCGTAAAGAAGTAAAGGTCGATGGCTTTAGAAAGGGTTCGGTTCCTAAGGATGTATTCATGAAGAAAGTAGGTGTTGAAGCTTTATTTAAAGATGCATCGGATATTGCTGTTGAGGATGCTTATAAAGAGGCTTTTGAGAGTGCCGGCATTGAACCTGTCGTTGAACCAAGTGTCAATCTCGATCATATCGATGAGGTTGGAGCAACGTTCACTTTTACATTTATTGGAAAACCAGAAGTTAAATTAGGAGATTATAAAAATCTCGGAATAAAAAAGGATAAAGTAAAAGTCACTAAAGAGGAAATTGAACACGAAATAGAACATATCCGTGAACATATGGCAGAAGTTGTCATTAAAGAAAATGGAGAAGTCGTCAATGGTAACACTGTCGTAATCGACTTTGAAGGAGAAGTAGATGGTAAGAAGTTAGATGGTGGAACCGGGGCTAATTATCCGCTTGAAATCGGTTCTAATACTTTTATACCTGGCTTTGAGGAAGGCTTAGTCGGAATGAAGACTGGTGAAACTCGTGTCTTGGATTTAAAATTCCCTGAGGATTATGTCGATGAATTAAAAGGAAAAGATGTCAAATTTACGGTAACAGTTAAGGAAATAAAAGAAAAAGTAAAACCGGAGATTAACGAGGAGTTCTTCGAAGACTTAGGTGATAAAGAAGTTACTTCAATGGAAACGTTCGAAGCTAAGGTAAAGAAAGAATTGGAAGAAGAAAAGGAACATCAAGCAGAAGATAAGTATATCGATGAGTTACTTCATAAAGCTACAGATAATATGGAAGTTGATATAAATAATGAGATTATCGATGCTGAAGTAAATCGTATGATTAACCAATATGCTCAAGAAATGCAGATGCAAGGAGTTACTCTTGATCAATATCTATCACTTACTAATACAAAGATGGATGACTTACGTACTATGATGAAACCGCAAGCAATAGCACGTATTAAAACGCGTTATCTATTAGAAGAAGTTGCTAAAGTTGAAAAAGTTGAAGTTACAGAAGAAGAATGTGATAAAGAGACGAAAGAAGCGGCTTCTAAATATAATATGAAAGAGGAAGAATTCTTGAGTGCTATTGGTGGTATGGAAAGTATTCGTTATGATTTGATGATGCGTAAAGCATTGGATATTATTAAAGGGGAATAAAAAACAGGTTAACTGTTTTTTGTTTGCCTAAATATATTTTAAACGTTTTAGGTGAAGTGAATTTAAAATTATTATAATAATTATATCGATGATTTCAGAAATTATGAGTCCATATATTCCGACGTTAAACAAACTTATAATGCTCATAGATAAGAGTTTTACTATGCAACCGATAAATGTCGATTTCATGGCCGCTTTGGCTTGATTGAGGCCTTGTAAAACACTGATGAGTGGTCCTTCAAGATAGAAAAGAGGAAAGAAAATAGCGAGAACTTTTAAGTATTCGACTCCATCAGATGTGTTGTATATGACTTTAAGTAATGTACTTCCTTCAAAATAGACGAAAATACAGAATATTGTGCCGATTAAAAAGGAAATTCCAAGGCTTTGAAACAGACGCTTTCTTACAAAGCTGTGATCACGATAATGTTTGGATACTTCGGGAATCAAAGTCGTATTTAAAGCCATTGTGAAAAATGATGGCATTGTGAGAATGGGGATGACGTAGGCGTTGTATATTCCGTATTCTGAAAGGATGAATTTGTTAGAATATCCAATGAATAAAAGAACGTTAGTGAGAATAATCGGTTCGAAGAAATAACATATATTTCCGATTAGGCGGCTTGAAACTGTCGGAATGGAGATGCTGAACACTTCTTTAACTGTAGAGATCTTTATTTTTAAGTCGCTAAGTTTGATCGAAAGATTTTTAGGTGCGAAAAAAAGATAGATGATGATTTGGACTAGTTCGCTTACTGCTGAGGTTACGATATATCCGGATACGGCAAAAATGACAGAGTGACGAAGCAATATCGGGATAATAAAGACTAAGACAAATAGACGAGTTAATTGTTCGAAGACATTGCTGATAGCATTAGGAAGCATATTTTGTTTACCAAAATAATAACCTTTGATTATACCAGAGATTGTCGTAAATGGCATGACGAAACAGATTGAAATGATAGGATAATAGGCGTCGGGATTTTTTAGTAAGTCGTTGGCAAGAATTGGAGCACAAAGTAAGACGATAGCAATAGTAATGATGTTAAATATAAGTGCTACGGGAACGATCGATGCAAAGATATTTATTCCACGATGGCAACCTCGAGCCATAACACTACTTACAGCATAGGGAAGTCCTAATTGGGTGATAGCTATTAATAATGAGTAGGTTGGCATAATAATGGAATAAAGATTTATTCCATCTTCACCAATTACGCGTGTAAAAATAATCCGGATAATGAATCCTAATAATTTAGTAAATAATGAACCAATCATGAGGATTAGAGTTGACTTTATAAATACGTTTTTCATTGATTCTCCTTTAAATACTACCCAAATTGTTATATAATAAATATATGTTGTAGATAACGATTTATTAAAGGTGATGTTATGGAAAATAAGTTCAATTCTCAAACGGAATTGTATAATAAAGTGAGACCAGCGCTTCGTACGAAACGCCATGAACTTTATCGAAATGGACTTACTTTTATCAAAGAAATTGATATTTGGAATTATAACAAGGAGAAAAAATGGAAAAATGCTAAAGGATTAACTTTGGCTTCGTTAGTTGATGATATATTAAATACTCCGGATACGGAATATGATAATTATGTTAAAGAAAAATTGATGCGTATGAATAAGGCTAGCAAATCAGATAAGCAAGGATGATGATTATGGAAGAGTTATATCAAGAATTGATGTCAAAATGTATAAGTAATAATTATAAAGATGAAGACATTCAATTAATTGAAAAAGCGTATAAGTTTGCTTTAGAGCAACACAAGGGAATGAAACGTAAAAACGGGGAGGATTTTATTGTTCACCCATTGTCTGTTGCAATAATTGTCGCTAATCTAAATAGTGATGCGGAAACTGTTATTTCAGCTTTAGTTCATGAATCAATCGATCATGGCCATAGTTCGTTTGATGAGATTGAAGAACTTTTTGGAGAAGAAGTAAAAAATATAGTTTTATCACTCACTAAAGTCAATCGTTTACATCTTTTAGATGATTCAGAATCGTCGAGTTTATATCTCCGTAAAGTATTAGTTGCTCTTTCAGAAGATGTTCGTGTGATTATTTTGAAACTTGCAGGACGTCTTCATAATATGCGTACTAACGAAGGTCTTAGCAAAGAAAAACAAAAGCAAAAGGCGCAAGAAACTTGGAATGTTTTAATTCCGATAGCACATCGTCTAGGAATTAATCAGTTGAAAAGTGAACTTGAAGACTTATGTTTTAAATATTTAAAACCTGAAACCTATGTCGAGATTGAAAATGAGTTACCGGCAACTCGTGCGGAACTTAATGCGATATTAAACGAAATGATCGAAGATATATCGGAATTATTGCGTTCTCACGGACTTAAGTTCGAAATAAAGGGGCGTGTAAAGAGTGTTTCGAGTCTTTACAACAAATTATCTAATGGTAAAAAATGGTCGGAAATATATGATATATTGGGTATTCGTGTAATTTGTGATGAAGAAAGTGATTGTTATTTGATTATCGGGCTTGTCCATTCTCTATATCGACCAATTCCTAAGCGTTTTAAGGATTATATTGCGATGCCTAAGGGAAATTCTTATCAATCACTTCATACGGGTGTCTTTGGTATAAATGGTTATCCAATAGAAGTTCAAGTTCGAACTAAAGAGATGAACGAAATTGCCGAACATGGTGTTGCTTCGCATTGGTCGTATAAAGAGAAAAATTCTAAGCATATTCAAAGTGTTATGGAACAAAAATTACAAATGTTTAGAAGTATAATCGATGCCAATTCTGATGAAGTTACGGATGATGATACTTTTGCGAATAATGTTTCTACAGAATTACTTGCAAATACGATATACGTATTTACACCGAAAGGAGATGTCGTCGAACTTCCAGCAGGAGCTACTCCAGTTGATTTTGCCTATCGAATTCACTCTAAAGTTGGCGATACGACAACAGGAGCTATTGTAAATGATCAGATGGTTCCCCTTGATTACGAGTTACATGACAATGATATTGTCAAAATAATGACATCAGCTAATTCATCCCCTAATAAAAATTGGTTAAATTTTGTCAAGACAACGGCTGCGAAGACGAAGATAAAAGCCTATTTTTCTAAACAAGATCGCGAAGAATATATCGCGCGTGGTAGAGAACTCTTAGAACGTGAATTACGTCGTCAAAAGATTCCTTTTGCTGAAGCGATGACGGATGAACATCTCGATAAGCTGGTAAAAGATTTAAAGGTTGGAACCTTTGATGAAGTGTTACTACAAATAGGTTCTTCACGTTATACCCCTGTTTATATAGTTAATTTATTGTTTGAGGACAAGAAAAATGTTCATGACGTCTTGCTCGACAAAGTAGCAAATAATGTGTATAATCGCAAAGATACCTATAAAAACGATATAATTGTATCGGGGTATGATGATATTCTCGTCAATTTGGCCGGTTGTTGTAAGCCAGTATATGGCGATGATATAATCGGATATATAACTAAAGGGCAAGGAATTATCGTTCATAAACGTGATTGTGTAAATATTAAAGACGTCAAGGAACGTTTAATTGATGTCGAGTGGTGTGAAAGAAAAGATGATGATATAAAGCAATACGTTGCGAAAATGACGATATTTACTAATAATATAAAGGGCAATCTATTGGATATAATTACGAAAGCGACGACGAGAAATATTATTGTTACGAGTTTGAATGAAGTAAATAAAAATGATCATGTCAATTATGAATTGCTGGTAAAAGTTCAATCGAAAAATGAACTCGAATTATTTATCGACGATCTTAAAACTTTGTCGTTTGTCGATGATGTTAAGAGGTATTAATGAAAGTAGTAGTACAGAGAAGTAAAAAATCCAGCGTTTCAGTCGCTGGACAACTAATTAATGAAATAGATGAAGGTTTAGTTCTTTTAGTTGGTTTTACTTTAGACGATGGTATTAATGATATCGAGTGGATGGTTAAAAAGATTGCTAATTTACGGATATTCGATGATGAATCCGGGGTTATGAATAAATCGATTTTGGACGTTGGTGGTCAAATTCTTTCGATAAGTCAGTTTACCCTTTATGCTGATACTAAAAAAGGAAATCGTCCAAGTTATATTCGTGCGATGAAAAACGATGAAGCTAAAAAATTATATGAATTATTTAATAAAAAGATGAATGAGCTTGTTCCAACAGTACCAGGAGTATTTGGAGCAGATATGCTCGTTTCAATCAGTAATGACGGACCTATAACAATTATACTCGATACGAAAGGATAGTTTTATCCTTTCTTTTTATTTACACCAATCATTGCACCTAGAGTAGTACTGGCGATTATTATCATGTAATAGATTATCATATATAGTGATAGCGAATTATCGATAATCAGACCGATTAAAAACATCACAATGGAGCTTCCAAGCCCTACTAGTAGACCTTTTTGATATCCGCGTTCGTTAGTAACTAATCCTAGTAGAATACCAGTTACAAACATTATTATTATCATTGTTAATAGATAAAAAACGGGATGAATACTTATTTTAAAAAGATTTATTATGGAAAATATTATCGGAAGTATAATGATGGAGCTAAGGGGGATTACAGCAATTTTTATATATTTTTTCATATTGTTATCACCTAATAAATTTTATTATTATAAGATGATATTATGACTTTTAATTATTCTTTAGTAATTCGCTTGCCGTATTAGAATAAGCTCTAAATAGACCGCCTGCTCCTAACTTTATTCCGCCAAAATAGCGAATAACGACAATGAGGACGTTATTTAAATCCTTTTTTTCGATAATGTTATATAAAGGAAGTCCAGCTGTATTGCTTGGCTCTTTGTCGTCACTTTTTCTTATTTTATTATCAATTCTATAAGCAAATGGAAAGTGTCGTGCTTTTTTATGTTCTTTTTTTAAATTTTGTAGAATAGTATTTACTTCTTCTTCGGATTTTACTTCATATAATAATCCTATAAATTTAGATTTTTTAATTTCTAAAGTATTCTGTGCTAATAGTTTCATAAATATCACCATAATCTATATTTATGATATCATAGCCAAATAAAAATGCCAAATTTTTGCATATTATACTAGTGTAATTCTATTTTATATCGTATAATGGTGGTGTAAAAAGAATTAAACTTATAGGTGGGGTAGTATTATGACCGATGAGGAAAAAAGAGATTCTTTAATACTTTTTAATTTTATTCTTGAAAGAGAGGCACGCTTAGAAGGACCGGAAACGCGATATGCAACAGATCTTAAAGAACATCCACAAATAGATCATGTTCGTTTTATTCCCGAGAATAACCGTTATGAGATGTGGGATCGTGAAGGGACATATTTTAGTTTTGAAGCTTTACCGTATGATCCTAATAAAGAAGAGGAACTCGAAGGTGAATTGAAAAAACTTTATAAGCGAAGATTTTAAATGTGCTAAATTTATAGTATAATTGTCTTGGTGATTTGCTTATGATTAGAGAGAAACTTAATTTAGTACCGCATTTACCGGGTTCTTATCAGATGAAAAATAAGGACGGGGTAATTATATATGTCGGTAAAGCTAAGGATCTTAAAAATCGTCTGAGTTCATATTTTAATGGGCGGGTTACAGGGAAGACAGCCAAATTAGTGTCGGAGATAGCTGACTTTGAATATATTGTAACCAATAGTGAACTCGAATCTTTTATCTTGGAAATTAATTTGATAAAAAAATATGATCCTAAATATAATATTCTATTAAAAGATGATAAATCTTATCCTTATATTGAATATTCTAGAAAACCTTATCCGAAAGTAAAAGTCGTAAGATATTTGCATGTCAAAAAGGATAAAAATAGAAATTTATTTGGACCATATGTAAATGCTTATGCGGCTCGGAGAATCGTCAATCTCTTAAATCGCCTTTATCCTTTAAAAAAATGTGAGGGTATGCCTAAAGAAGTATGTTTATATTATCATATTCATGAATGTTTGGGATATTGCCAGAAAAATGTTGCCGAGGAAGATATTCAGAAAATGGAACAAGACATATTGGCGTTTTTAAATGGTAAAGATGAAATAATAACTGATAAGCTGATGGAAATGATAAAAAAACATTCAGATGCAATGAATTATGAGGTTGCTTTAGAGTTAAAAAAAGAGTTGGAATATATCAAGGTTGTCATGGAAAAACAGAAAGTGGAATTGCATGATTTAATCAATAGAGATGTGATAAACTATTATTTTGCTAATGGTTTTATATCTTTGGAATTTTTTTTCTTGCGTAATGGAAAGTTAGTTGGGGGTAAAAATAAAATTATGCCGGTTGTCGATAATTATATCGATGATATCGAGTCTTATATTGCATTATTTTATAGTCGAAATGAAGTTCCACGTGAAGTTATTACAAATGCAGAACTCAACTTAGATGTCTTAAGTGATGTCGTTGGAACTAAGTTCTTAACGGTTACAAAAGGAGATAAGAAAAAATTACTAGACATGGCAATAACTAATGCTAAGATTAATCTCGAAAATAATTTTGAAATTATTCAGCATGATATTGCACGAACTAGTGGTGCAAATTCCGAACTCGAGAATCTTCTCGACATGAAGATTAGTCGCATTGATTGTTTTGATAACTCGAATTTGTTTGGGGATTTTTCTGTTTCGGGGATGGTCGTCTTCAAGGATGGGGTTCCAAGTAAAAACGATTATCGAAAGTTTAAAGTCAGTGTCGATATGAATGATGATTATCATACGATGAAAGAGGTTACATATCGTCGTTATTTTCGGGCTTTAGTGGAAAAAAGTGAGTTACCAGATTTGATACTTGTCGATGGGGGGAAATCCCAGATAAGCGCTTGTAAGGACACCCTCGATGAGTTAAATCTAAATATCAAAGTTTGTGGTCTTGTAAAGAATGATCGACATCGTACGAACGAGCTTTTAGATGGGGATACTTTGGAAGTATATCCAATCGATAAAACTTCGAACTTATTTCATTATTTGACACGCATTCAAGATGAAGTCCATCGTTTTACGATAAATTATCATCGTACGCTTCGTTCTAAGGGTTCGATTGCTAGTATTTTAGATAATGTCGATGGTATTGGTGCTGTTCGAAAAAAAGAGCTCATTAAAAAGTATGGTTCAGTAAAGAAGATGAGTGAAGCTACAGTCGACGATCTTGCACAGATTGTTCCGATGAAAGTGGCAGAAGAACTGCATAGATATTTACAGGATTTTATCAATAAAGATATTGAATAGTTGGTATATTTATTATAAAATTATCATGAGAGTAGAGTGATTATATGGCTAAAGATTTGTATGAAAGCAGACAGATGTATCAGAGTCCAATTATTTTTTATATACTTATTCCTATTGGAATGGTAATTTTGTTCTTTCTGATAGATTTCGGAATAAAAATATATAATGAGTATACGTTAAAAAGAGATACGCAAGAAATTCTTAAAATAGTAATGGAAAGCGATGCTGAAGATTTGAAAAGTGTTGCGGTTAAAGAGTTTGAAAGACGTGGTTATGAAACTGATGATGTATCTGTAATCGAACGTGACAATGGAATTTTATTAGTTAATTATAAGAGTTACTTCTCGATGATTGGAGAGATTATTGGAGGAAATAAATCAGTTGCTGTTGCACGTTATTTCGGATACTATGATGAACATAAAGAACTTGTTATCGAGGAATATGGTATAGAAGATGAAGAACTAGATGAGACTACTGATGACGATGCAATTACGATTCCTGCAACTTAAAAATGGTTTATATAACCATTTTTTTGTATTTTTCAATAAGATTTTTTAAGAAAAGATAGTTTTCGTTGCTAAATTCATTTTTATATATTGCAATATCGAAGGAATTAGGGTTCTTTAAGACCGTTGCATAATTTGATTTGATAAAAGAATAGACGAAATCTAGTTCGTGTTCACTAATTGATAAATTGTTCTTATGAGCAAAATTTAAAATATCCTCTTTACTTAATTTTTTTATAAATGGTTCGATTAAATTTATCATTATATCACCATTATATAATATGCAAAATTGTGAATAATAGTAGTATGAAAAAGATTAAATTTGTGATATTTTTTATGGTTATAATAAATATAATTGTGATAGGACGTCTTATTTATATAAATGTGTATCGTGGGGATTATTATCGTGATTTACTCGAAAGTACTACTAATAAAGTAGTGTTGGGATATTCGGCACCTCGAGGGCGTATAATAGATGCCAAAGGGAATATCTTAGTCGATAATGTTGGTGTAAAAGTTTTAATATTTAATAAGCTTCCTAATATATCTAGTCAAGAGGAACTCGATATTGCATCACAATTAGGTAGTGTTCTCGATTTAAATATCGAAGTAGAAAAAGATGTGTTACAAGAATATTATTATCTGGTGCATAAAGAT
>CALVQL010000011.1 GCA_944358235.1 uncultured Bacilli bacterium | reverse complement strand
CGTCGGGAACTTCCTAATCTGGAAATTCATGCATCGACACAGATGCATGTTACTAATGAAAATTGTATAAAATTACTGGAAGAATTAGGAGTCAAACGAATCGTATTAGCTCGTGAACTATCTCTTAAAGAAATAAATGATATTCATACGCCTTTAGAAAAAGAAGTGTTTATTCATGGAGCATTATGTGTGTGCTATTCTGGTCAATGTCTCTTTTCATCTATTATTATGAATCGCAGTGGTAATCGCGGAGAATGTGCGCAAATGTGTCGTTTACCGTTTAATATAACGGTAAATGGTAATAAAATTTATAAGAATGATAGATATTTATTGTCGCCGAAAGAGTTGAATACTTCATCTCGCTTTAAGGAATTATTAGCATCAGATATTACATCATTTAAAATTGAAGGGCGAATGAAAAGTCCAGAGTATGTTGGTTGTGTTACGAGATTGTATCGTGATTTAATTGATAAGTATGAAAGAGGAGAGGAAGTCCAAGTCGATTCGGAGCTACTTGATGATTTAAAGGTCATCTTTAATCGGGAGTTTACAACGGGCTTTCTATTTGAAAGTTCTAGTCGAGAATTTATAAATACAGCAAGATCAAATCATGTTGGAATATTACTTGGAACTGTAAAATCCGTGAATAAAAGTCGCATTTATATCTCTTTAGAACGAGATTTAAATCAAGGAGATGGGATTCGCTTTAACAGTAGTAATGAAGGAATGATTGTAAATTTTTTATACGATGAAAATGGAAAACTAATTAATAAAGCGTTAAAAGGTAGCGTAGTTGCAATTGATAAGAAGGTTTCGGTTAAAGTAGGTGAATCGATAAATAAAACTTCCGATAGTATATTTCATCAAAAGTATGTTGAAATTCCCGAGAAAAAGATACCTATTAAGTTAACTTTCAAAGCACGATTAAAAGAGAGAATATCCTTAGAAATCAGCGATGGAATTAATCACCAAGTGATTTATGGCGTATATCCGGAAGAAGCACTTAATGCACCGATTAGTATCGATACTGTAAAAAGACAGTTAACTAAATTAGGTAATACGCTGTTTAGTATAAATGACAATGACATTTTTATCGATATAGATGAACATATTTTCATAAATATTAAAGCGTTAAATGAATTACGTCGTCAGGCGACTGATGCGTTAAGTGAAATTCGAAAAAATAAAAAATGTGAGTTTATCAGTTCTAATAATATAACGCAATCATCGTTAATGTATGATCATCAGAAGAATATTTCTGTTCTCTGTAGAAGTGATGAACAGGTGCAGGCTGCTTTGGCTTGTCGAGTAAGTAGAATATATATTGCTGAAAAAAGTGTTTTTGATAAGTATGGCCATTTAGAGAATGTCTATTGGTGTACATCTAGGACGAAAAGTGAAGAGTATAAAAACATGAATCTCCTAATAAGTGAATTAGGAAGTCTTTATATAAATCGAAATCAGATTGGGAATTATTATTTAAATGTCTGTAATCATGAAGCAGTTAATTGTCTTATGCATTATGCAAAATTACTTACTCTGTCGGTCGAATTATCAAAAGATGAGATAAGAAAGATTATGGAATGGTTTAATTACAAATTGAATATTGAACTTTTAGTATATTCACGAATAGAACTTATGATTACGAAATACGATCCGTTAAATAATCAACAAAGTCTAAAAAATTCTTCTTATTACTTAGTCGATCGTAATAAAAAGGAATTTCCGATCATTTCCGATAGGGATGGAGTAACACATATATTGGGGTATGAAACGCGTTCTTTATTTGACGATGTTGATGATTATTTAGATATGGGAATAACGGACTTTAGAATAGAACTTTTCGATGAAGATTATCAAACTTCTTTGGAACTAATTCATAAGTTTTCGGAAAAAATATTAAAAAAATGGTAGCGGGCTTAACAAGTCCGTTACTTTTTTTTGTTTTTGATGTATTCTTATGGTACATAGCTGAAGGAGGTATTATGAAATGCTTGGAATTAATAAAAGTTAGCAAGATTTTGAAAATTAATGGAGAGGAGAAAATTATTTTTAACAATTTTTCTTTTGACTTTGAAGATGGAAAAATTTATGTTTTAAAGTTCAAACAAAATTTATTGCGTAAGAGTTTATTTAAATGTTTAGGATTATTTGATTTTTTTTCGGACGGACGTGTACGTGTTTGTAAAGAGGATATTAATAGAAAAAAAAGTCGCTATATTCGTCAAAAATATATGAGCTTTATTCTTAGAGAAAATTATTTGGTAGATACTTTAACTTTAAAAGAAAATATTTTATTACCGGTTTTATATGCTAATTCAGTGGATACTGATAATACTCTTTCGTTACGAGATATATTAATGATGGTCGGTTTTAATTCTTATCAAGATCGATTAGTTAAAAATATGAATAAAACGGATTTACGAAAAGCCTTAGTGGCTAGAGCTATGATTGTAAATCCGAAAATAGTTTTTGTCGATGGTGTTTTAAATTGTGATCGTTTGATGCAGAATATGCTAAAAAAAATTGCTGGGTTAGATAAGTGTATTATTATTTTTACACAGAATGATAGCTATGATAAATATAGTGATTATATTATATGTTTTGATAATCAAAAAGTAATCGTCAATAATACAGTAAATAAGACATCTTTAGTTAATGGTGAATATTATGGATTATAAAAGTAGAATCGAAGGTCATTTAGCATATTTTTTGAATGTTAAATATAATAAGGTTTTTATAGCACTTTTAGTATTTGAAATAATAATATTAGAGGCGATGATATTTGTTACGAATAATTATTATCAACGTGGTTTAACCAATTATGATAGTATTGTCATCGTTCCTAATGATTTAGATTATTGTAATGTTACTTTATTTGAAGATTATAAGAATTTTGATTATTTGGATTTTATTACTTGTGCGGATAACGATGATATTCTTTTAATTGTGGCAAATAATTATGATATTACGGATGCTTTAGATGAAATTGTAAAGGTTAATGCTGATGCTCATATAGCACAACGTGAAGAATTAGGTAGTATATTTAATGGCACTTTTTGGATAAAGATATTTTTGGGATTCTTTATACTAATATTTGTCTTACTTATAATGCTTTCTATAAAGATGTTGCGAAAATTAGTTATTACAAATAAAAAGGATTTATCACTATTAAAGTTAAATGGTTTTACGGATTTTGATATTGTTCAATTGACTATACGAAATTCATATATCTATAAAGTTGGATTTTTTGTAAGTGTATTGTTGGTAAATTATATAGCACTTATCATCTTAGAATTTTCTATTGAACAAATTGTCTTCTGGCTTATTGTAATAGCATTACTATTTATTGCCGTTATTTTAGAGCAAGTATTGATCTTATATCTTTGTGTGAAAAGAGTAAAACCAGAATATTTTATCGATGGCGATTAATAAACAAAAAAAGAACAGCTAAGTGTTCTTTTTTCAAATATGAATTGTCATACTTATGTGTTGAAGTAGTTTTTTAGGGGAAAGAAATGTTTAAGGTTTTTGTTACACATAAGTATTTACGATTTCATAATCCTATATGTATAGGATACAACATTAATTATTCATTAAAGTAAAAATATAAAAATAAAATTGTAATTGTCACATTTGCTTTTTTAAGGCCTAGCCCTCAATACCGAAGTGTTGAGAATGTGATACTAGTGATAATAAATAGAGCACATCCTGTGCTATTTATTATGGTTTCTTATTAGAAACTGTATTTTAAATAGAAGGTAATCAGTGCATTTAGGCACACACACATATGTGGTTTTTATGTCAATTCTAGTTGTCTAAATAAAACTACTTTCCAAACAAACATTATTGTGATTATCTCCAAACTATCACTATATTCATAAGCTTAATGGCTTTTATTATCATGAATAATAAATAATGCTTATAGTTTTAACCACCTAGATTAATACTACATCAAATTTGAGGGAAAGTCTAAAGAATAGAATTGATTTTTCTTACTGGACATAAATTTTGACATTTTTAATAATCTTTGTGACGATAGAATAGAAGTGATAGACCGTAAGATATAACTGAAACTATTGAAACGAATATCGTGAGTGCAATCAAACCATAATTTTCGATAAAAGTTACTATTTTAGTAAAGTCGATCTCTCCGACATTGATGACATTGATATATACACTTGCAATTGAACCGACTCCTAGTAGTAGCATAACGATACTCATTAATACAAAACGACTTTTTTCACACCCATATTTATATATTACCGGATAAAAAATAGCATTTATCAAAAGACTTGCTAATTCGAACATTAATAATTGTTTTAACATATCCGTGTTTATTCCGTTGAAGCCAGGATGGATTATAATTACGATAGCGTAATAAATTATAAGTCCGATATAAATTGCAATCGCCATCATTAAGAGAGTAAATAGATATTTACTGGTGACGATTTTAAAACGGGAAAGTGGAGTAGCTAGTGTATAGGCTTCTGTATTATAGAATTCATCAGTTTGAAATGTCGATATTCCACTCGTCAAAAGCATTACCGGTAGTACACATATCGCTAGAAGATAATTTCCTAAAGCAATACTTATCAGAAGAGAACCGATAAACATAACGATTAAATTTTTCCATGTACTTTTTATAAATAATAAATCCTTAATTATTAATCCTCGCATTTTACACCTCTTATATATAAAAGCATAATGTCGTCTAAAGTTGTTATATTTTTTATATATTTGTTATATGATTTTTTCATATCTTTTTTATCGATTAACACCAAGAAATCAAGACGATTTTCTTTGTAGCGAATGATGACATTCTTGTCGAAATCGGGGAATTCTTCTTTAGTTAGTTCTAATATAATGTATTTTTCCTTTATTTCTTTTAATGGTTCATCGAATATTATCTTACCTTCAGATATGAATACGATATCATCGGCGATATGTTCAAGATCGCTCGTAATGTGTGTCGATAAAAGAATGGAATTATCATTGTTATAGACGAAATCTTGGAACATATCTAGTACTTCACTTCTTATTACGGGATCTAAGCCACTGGTTGGTTCGTCAAGTATTAATAGTTTGGGATGATGAGATAAAGCAGTTGCAATTTCCAACTTTTTTTTCATACCAGATGATAATTTCTTTATCTCTTTTTTTAGTGGAAGTTTATAATCTTTAATATACTTAAAAAACAATTTTGAGTCCCAATTTTTATAGATGTTTTTCATGATAAGATTGAGATCTTTTACATTATACGATTCATTTATAAACGAATTATCGAAGACGACTCCGATGTCGTCTTTTAATATATCATCGTATTCCTGATCGAAGAGTTTGACTGTTCCACTATCTTTGTACATGACATTTAAGATGCACTTTATCATCGTCGTCTTGCCAGCACCGTTTTCACCGATAAGTCCGACTATTTTACCTTTAGGTACTTTTATTGAGACATTATCTAATTTAAATTCTTCAAAGTTTTTGCATAAATTGTTGACTTCGATATTCATGATATCCTCCTTTATTACTTTGCAAATTAATTATATCATATGTTGTGTTATAATTATTTAAAATAGGTGATGATTGTGTTAAAATTATATTGTATATATATAATAAGTCTGAGTATTATTACTTTTTTTATTTATGGTTGTGATAAATTATTGGCGATAAAGAGAAAAAGACGAATTAGTGAGCATACATTGTTGTTATTATCGGTGATTGGTGGTTCTTTAGGGGCGTTAATAGCAATGTATTTATTTCATCACAAAACACGTAAGAGAAAATTTTTAGTAGTAAACTATTTTGTCAGTGGGGTTGAAGTTTTAATTTTGATATGGTTATATAGAGGAGGATTTTAATGGGAAAGTTATTGTTTCAGGGACATGGAAGTTATCGAATTATTACTGATGAGGGAGTTGTTATATATGTCGATCCGTTTGTTGGAGATGGATACGATTTAGTCGCGGATATTATATTGGTTACACATGAACATAATGATCACAATCATGTCGAATTAGTCAGAAAGGATTCCGAAACAATTATAATTCGTCATGATACGTTGTTGAAGAACGGTATCTATTTAAAAGAGATGTTTAAAGGAATAGAAATCGAGGCAGTAGAAGCGTATAATAAAAATCATGACAAATCCCAGTGTGTCGGTTACGTTTTACGTTTTGACGGAATCAGCGTTTATTGTTCAGGCGATACATCTCTTACGGAAGATATGCAGCATAAAATACCGGCTTATCACTTGGATTATGCACTTTTACCAATTGATGGAATTTATAATATGGATGTCGCAGAAGCAATTAAATGTGCTGAGATTATCAATGCTCGAGTAGTAATTCCTATTCATATGAAACCAATGGAATTATTCGATCGAAAGAGAGCTGAATTGTTTAAGACTAAGGGAGCATTAATTGTCGAGGCAGGAGAAGAAATTGAGCTTAGCAAGATGGGGTGATATTATAAAAACGAAATTAAAGTTTATACCAATTGTAATTCCTCTTGTTATTGCTCCAGTTGTCTTGGTCTGTTTATTTACAAATAAAGAAGAAGATGAAAGTTATGCGCCAGATAAAAAGGATAGTGAAGTATTTGAGGTACGATATGATGCGGAAATTGTTACAACTTGTCCGGAAGGTATGGAAATGCTTGATTCAGAATGTGTCGGCTATAAGGAAGGTACTGTCGTCTTAAATTATACTTGTGATACAGGTTATACTCTTTTAGAGGATCAAAAGTGCCATAAAATTTATTATCAGCAGGCTTTATTGGAAGATGATTGTAATAATAAAGAGATTTACTATAATGGATATTGTTTAAATACGGAAGATCGTAGTCAAAATTATCTATATTCATGTTCTAATAAGAGTGAATTTGAAAGTACGAGTAATTGCCGTCTAGCTGATACCAGCGATAGCCATAACTATTATGTCTGTTCTTCAAAAGCTAATTATACTTGTGGTAATACCTTTGCAACATTTGAACGTTATTACTGTTTTGGTGATGATTATAAAGTTGATGATTATTGCTATAGTAGTTCAAGTGTCAGAGTAAGTAATATTGAATACTTTTGTGAAGATGGTTTTGAACTTTATGGTACTACTTGTATAAAAGATGTAAAAATTGACAGTAATGTTGAATTGTCTTGTGAAGATGGATATTCATTGAATGCTGGCAAATGTTTAAAAAAGATTGTGAGTGAGGCATCTTTTGAATATCAATGCAAAGATGGCGATTATCTCGATGAGGATACTAATGAATGTATATCTTATGAGATGAATACTAGTATGTGATGTTGAGTTTTGATAGTATTCGTTTTATAATAATTTAGAGGTGTATTTATGATAAGAGAGTATGCAAAAAGTTGTGAAAAGAGTATGCTTGTTAGTACGATATTTGTATTATTATTGGGAATTGTGTTAGCAATAGAGCCGACCGGGTCAATTAGAATGTTAACTTTTATAATTGCTATAATGTTTTTAGGTGTTGGTATATTTCAAATTGTATCGTATTTGCGTTCACCAAAAGAAGAAAGGATGACGAGTTTTTCTTTTATAATTGGAATTATTTTAGCTGCTGTCGGGTTGTTTTTGATTCTTAATGTTGATTCGTTAGTGAAATTTATCACTGTTTTAATTGGTGTAACTATTTCGATTAAGTCTTTATTTAAAATACAGTTTGCTTTGAATCTAAAAGGCATATCTGATAAATGGAAATATAATTTGGTCTTTGGACTTGTCGGTTTATCTTTAGGAATATTAATGCTTTTAAATCCTTTTTCATCTGCAGTTTTGTTTTTGCGTATTATGGGAATCGTCTTTATAGTTGGTTCGATTGCCGAATTGATCGAGATTATTGCGGTCTTACGTAATTTAAATGAAGATATAAAGACGATAATCGATGAAGATAAGCATTAGATAGTGGTGATAAAATGCGACAGATAGGAATTGCTTTTTATGAAAACAGTTTTCACCCCTGTGAAGTTTGTTCTTTAAAGTACAATAAAATTACAGATATATATCATCTATATTATTATGATCGAGTAATGGCCGATTATTATATGGCGACTTTGGAAAAAAGAGGTAATAATTATTTTCTTTTGGATTTTGAATTGCAAAGTGATGCAAGTATCTGGCAAGTTTTGGCATCATATATATATGAAGAATGTGATATAACAAATCTTCCAGCGTTGCTTAAACGGGAAGATGAAAAGATGAAGAATGTCTTTATAAGTCGACCTGAAGTACCAAGCAGTCTTGAGGATGTTAAAGTCTTAGAGTATCTTGAAATTATTAGTTATGAAAATGCTCTTAATTATCCGACTTTTTATTATTTTATTATTCAAAAAATGGATGTTCATAAGGGCTATTTTGATTATGAAGCTAAAATTGTAGAAAAAAGTAATAAACGTTTAAAAAAGAACATTATTGCGCGTCATAAATTATTAAATCCAATAACGGATTATCCCAATGATGGTCTTATTTATAAGTTACGTCTCCGTGATAAAGATATTGCTGATCCAAATTTAGAGACAGAAGCTATATTGGTCAAGAAAATAATTGAATTAAATCGTGGTCGTCGTAGTGATATGGATCCGATATTGCTTACTAAGATTGTTCGAATGATTTTGGCACAGGAAGATTATTTGAAAGCGGCTAGAGAATACGAGTATTTTATGAATAAGTATTATGATAAATGGATTGCGGAAAAAACACAAAGAAATAAATGATATTTCTTTTTTTTGTGAATTTAGATATAATTATATAGAGGCGATATAATGAGTGATAAATTAAGAAAATTAGAATATCTACTTATTTTTAGTGGCGTATTGATGTTTTTCGCATGTTTAGGTCTACTTATGTCTTCTAGTGACATTGACAATTTAGTGAAAATCATTATTGCTAGTGGCGTAGGAATTTTGTTTGTCGGATTGAGCGATGTTTTTGATAAGTCTTTGAAGTCTACAAAATCTTCAAAATTCTACTGGTTTGCTGGTATTGTACTACTTTTTTGTAATTATTTAGCAATCGGTTTTTTTGATCTTTTTGGTTCTTGGTTTTCGCTTAATGGAGATGGTCGAGAAATATTTTTGGCTTCGGTGGCAGTAATGGCTTCTTTGCTTGCACTTGTAACTTATATTAAATATAAATATTATGGTTTCCTACATTTTATCTTCTTTTCCTTATTGATGATGATAAGTTTTATTCTGACTTTCTTTAATATAAATACAAATATCATCTTTTCTGTATTTGTAGGAGTGTTCTTGCTGTTTAATATTTTTAGTCCTAAAACACAGTTTAGTAATTTTGTACGAGTAATATCGTATATCATCGCTATTATGAGTATTTTTATGTTGAAAGAAGAATTAGTTAGCAATATTCTTTTGGTTTCTCTTAACATTATCAATTTGCTTGCCTTGTTAACTCGTTATAAAGATAATGAAAGTAATATATTGACCTTAATTATCTGGAGCTTTTTGTCACTTTCTTTGATGAATTATCTAGATGGTGAATTTTCTAAACTTACAAGTTTTGTTATTATAGCGTTTGTTGTTTCTTTAATTGATCTGTTTGTTACAATCCTTAAAATAATACCAAATCGTAATATACGAATCGCTTTCAGAATAATTGTAAATCTAGTTTTATTTTGGCTTGTGTTTAATTCACTCGAAAATCTTGAAGCTTTAATTATTAACGGATTTATGGTTGTCGTGTCGGCAGTAAATGTCTTTTTAACTAAGCGAGATGGCATTGAAGAGATTTTATTTCCAATGAAGGTTATTTTGCTTATTACTTCTCTTGTGACGTTCTTTGTTGGAGATTTTATCGATGTTAGCGTACCTTTAATTGTAATATTTATTAATGTTATTTCATTAATATTAGGAGCTTTAATTAGATCTAAAAAATTCCAAGATTGCCTAAGTATGATTTGTTTGATATGTTGCGGATTGTTCATAGTATATAGTAAAGAAGTTAATATTTTGTTATATTTGGCGAATACAATACTTGCTCTTGTCGATTATCGTGTTCTTTTACTTAATAATGAGAATAAAAATGAAATCTTGAAGCGTCTATTTTCCTTTATGGTTATATTATTGATTGTCTTTGGTATTAATAATCCTGATATCGAACATTTTAAATATTTAATTGCTGGTATTTCGCTTGTAGGATTGATTATTCTAAGTGAAAGCGATCGCTTAATACTTGGAATTAGTATTCCAATATTAAGTTATTCGATAATTAAATACATTGAAGCGGTAGTATTAATAGATGAATTAATGATCATACTTTCAACATCTATGGCTATTACGGGAATCATTCTTTTTGCGTATTATGTGTTTGATAAGTCTGTGCATCGCGATATTTTCTCTGGAATATTTTTGTTCTTGTCTCTAACCAATTGCTTAGATACAGAATATTTTATAGTTATCATATTCACTCTAGTTATTTCTTTAGCTATGATAATCTGGGGGATTCGTGATTCTGATTATAAAGTGGTTTATTATGTGGGAATAGTTCTCGGTATTTTGAGCATTTTAAGTTTGTTTGATTATTTTGGTGATGTTCCGATGTCGATTTATCTGATTATTGTTGGATTGTTGTTGATTTCGGTAGTATCTATTATGATTTATCGGGCTAGTAAGAATATCGACGAGTTTGAAATTAATATTAAAGATGTAGATAATGTAATCGAAGAGGAAAAACCAATAAAAAACGTACATAATTATTGTGGGAACTGTGGGCATAAGTTAAATCCTACGGATAAATTTTGTGGAAATTGTGGAGAGGTTGTTTCAGATGACTGATAAAGTTATAGAATATTTAAGTGCTTTTGGATTAAGTGATAGAGTAATAGAATTCGCAGCTTCGACTGCTACTGTTGGTGACGCTGCTAAAGCATTAGGATGCGAGGAAAAACAAATTTGTAAATCGATGTCTTTCTTAGTTAATAATGAAACGATTCTCGTGTTATTGGCAGGTGATAGAAAAATTGATAATTCCAAATATAAACATTACTTTGGTGAAAAAGCCAAGATGATTGCTAAAGAAGATTTGCTGAATTTAGTTGGGCACTCAGCTGGAGGCGTATGTCCTTTTGCTATTAAAAGTGATGTTAAAGTATACTTGGATGAATCATTAAAGCGTTTTGAAGAAGTATATCCGGCCGCTGGAAGTAGTAATTCTTGTGTTAAATTAACCCTTAAAGAACTCGAGGATACTTCGAGATATGAGGATTATATTGATGTCAGTAAAAGTATCGATTAATTCTTGAATCGTTCGAATAAATGACCTATAATTATATTAGAATAGGAGCGGTCATGTGAAAGAAAAAGGGGTAAATATATTTTATTCATTGGTGTTTCAGTTTTTGTGTATACCAGCATTAGCGTTTTTATCGTATCTTTTGTTATATTTGGGTAATTATTTCCTTTCTTGGAATGTAAGTTTTACACAGAGAATAATTTTGATGATTTTGGTTATCGGTATTATTTTGCTTAATGTAGCTCTTGTGTATGGTATAGCATATGTGATGAAAAATACTTTTAAGACGCCACTTAATTATCATATCATTATCGGTTTAATAGTACTTTTTATACTTCTTTGGGTTAATGTCTATTTTTCTTATATTGAAAGTGTAAAATGTGATGAATTAGCGATGACGGGATGCGTTAGTGCAATTAGAAATAATAAAATTGCGGTTACTGTTTTTACAGTTTATGCTGCATATTATTTAATCTATATTCTTACGTATAAAATTGTCTTAAAGAAAGAAAAAAAGTAATTATATAATTGCTTTTTTTATTAGTTGAGGTAGTTTATGAAAAAGTTGTTATTTCTATTCTTATTGTTAATAAATTTGCAAGTTGTTAATGCTCAAGATCTTATAACTGTCGAGTTTGGAAGATGCGTTGATGGTGATACCGCTGTATTTATTGTCGAAGGTGAAGAAAAAAAGTTTCGTTTTTTAGCAGTTGATACTCCGGAGACTGTGCACCCAACTAAAGGAGAAGAAGAAGGCGGTAAAACCGCTAGTGATTTTACTTGTTCTAGCTTAGAAAATGCCGACCTAATTCAAGTAGAATACGATGATGCTTCAGATACAACTGATAAGTATGATCGTGAACTAGCATGGATTTGGGTAGATGGTGAATTATTGCAGAAAACGCTTATTGAAAATGGGTATGCATCAGTGGCGTATATATATGGAAATTATTCTTATGTCGATATGCTTTGTGAAGTACAGTCACAAGCGATTTCTGATAAGTTGGGAATATGGGCTGATGATACTAGAGATATTGGATATTGTGAGACAAAATCGAATAAGACGACAAAAAAGGCGACGACAACTACATCGAAAGCCGAAGCAGCGGAAATAGTCGATTATATCGATTATATAATTGATGGTGACTACGATAAAATACTTGAGTTGTTAATCGATAAGACGACATATATTCCTATTTTGATAGTTTTAATTATTATATATGTTATTTATCGAATTGTTAAAAAGAAGAAACGAAAGAGAAGAAAATAAAAGGAAGTTTATAATTGCTTAAACTTCCTTTTTATCATGATGCCGTTATCAAATTCATAGCGATCTATCTCAGATTGAAGAGGCTCGATTCCGCGATATATGTCGTCTAATTGTCGTGCTGAACTTCCAAATGTAACTCGATGGCCACCGATGTGATGATAAAGTTCTATAATTTCGTGATTTGGTAAATAGTTATGATGACTGTAATAATTTTGTGTGTTAATTTCTAAGATTTTTTTATTCTTTACGATTCCTTTTAAAACTTGTTTTAAAAGGAAAGGATCCAAATAATCGTTTTGCATATATTTTAAAATGTAGTCGATATGACCAATGATATCGATATCGCATTCGAGCATCTGGAGAATATAATTGAGGTATAGTGTATAGATATTTTTTATGTTTTTCATTTTTGTAATAGGAACTCCTAAAAGGTGGGTAATGCTTCCAATGATATAGTCGATATCGACAGAATTTTTTAGTTGTTCTAATTCACTCCGGAAATTCTGTGGTTCATAAATTTCAATTCCTTTTAAGATTTTGCTGGCATAGCGAGCGTTATAGGCATCGATTAATTGATTTTGAAGCGTTATTATTCTAATGCAATCTTTCAATGGTTGAGTTCGAAAATCGATAGGTGTAGTTAGTCCTAGATAATCAATTCCTTTTTTGTTAGCTATCTGATTTATTGCCTCTAAATCATAATCAGTTTTGAGAAAATGTCGCGTATAAACATGCATATCAGCGGGATATAGTGTACTCAATAGTATCACCTCGTGCCATTTATTATATATTAATTAAATATTAAAGTAAAACATTTCTGATTATTTTGATTGACAAAAGGAGTGTCAAAAAAGGGCATATATGAATATTTCGTCTTTAGAACATGATATAATCTTATTATAAAGGAGGTCTTTTATGATCAAGTATGATTATGAGGCGTTGTTGCCTTATCAGGTATTTGAAAGTAAAGATGAGATTCTAAATCTATATGGTTCGGACTTTTCAATGATTGTAAAAAATTGCTTGATTATTAAAGACCGTACGCTCTTTAACAAATATAAGAATTCTTTACAAAATATTAATGATAGTTCATTGCTTGATTTTGTGAGGATTGATGGACTATTTATGTATCTTATAGATAATTGGAAAAACTCGTTGGGTAATGTTATTACTATTCGTCTTTTTGAAAATGATGCTTTTGTCGATGCAATGAGTATTACTCGCTCGCATATGGTAGCAACCTTGAAACGTATAGCATCAAGCGTTGAAGATTACGTGGTTGGAATGCGTCTTGCATATTTGAGTTCGCTTGCATCTTTCGATAAATGTCGAGATCAATATATGGATAAAGTTTTTATAGTCGATATAAACGGTACTCGTCATTTTGTAAAATGCTCAGATCTTTTCGATATAATGAACATGAGTTATGATGAAATGAACAAGATTATAAATGGTGATGATAAAAAATACTTTCTCGAAAAGTTGAAAATATTTATGTTTGTTGCATTTATGAGACAGGAGCGTATATTAGAAAAATATCTTTTAACTAAAGAACAGTTTGATTTTTACAAGTCTATCGAAGCAGAAGTTAATGCTACTAATTGGGACTTTAAACAAGATGAGCTCGTCGATGTTTTGTCTATTTGTGAACGTGTAGAACTCGATGATAAATTTTTTAAGACGATTTTAGCTGGTTGTATGCGAAAATTTTCGCGTTTAGAAAAGACAATATATATATATGAAAGACTTTGTTACTATCTTTCAATAGATTCTGATATTCTTGAAGAGACTAGAGATAATTTTCAGAATCCTAATTTTTATGGTGATAAAATACGTAATATTACTACGGATAATAATAAAGTATCTCGTCAAGAATTCATTGTTATTTTTGTCAAACTCTTAGAATATATCGGTGTTAGCAGTTATATAAATCCGCAAGCTTTATATGGTAAAGTAAGTGATGATGAAAGTGTTATCTGTAGTATTGATAAAGCTGTTATAAAGTTCTTGGTCAATGAAGACGATTGTGAGCTAGCTAAAAAAGGAGAGTGCCCTAGAGGTGTAGGTGGTGAATTCTTCGATGAACGCACTTTAGATGAAATTATATATAAGATTCATACTTATATTGTTGAAAGGAATCACCAAAACAAATTATTTAATGAAGCTATTAAAATGTATCACTCTTTTGATTTGAAAAATTATCAGACAGTTAGAGATAGGATGTTTGTGGTATTAAAAATGCTTTCAAATAAAAGAATAATGCATGTCGAGAATATTCAAAAAGTAAGAGAAGCTTTTGAAAGAATTTTAAGTGATAGAGATGCGCGATTAATATTTTTAAAAACTGATGACAATGTTTTTAGGGCATTGGATTATAATCCGATAACCTTAGTGGGATTGAATAAAGATGTCGATTACAATTGGTTTTTAAGTGATAATTCGCAGGAAATTCCTATTAGACGTATTAACGAAGAAGAACTTCTTCGAGATAGTAAATATGTTTTTAATCAAGAAATTTTATCCTCTTTGGAAAATCGTAATGGAAAGAGGCGGAAATATGTTAAATAAAGTACGTGAACTTTTGAATAAAAAAATGAACGAAAAGTTTGAAAGCTCCTTGCAATTAGAAAGATATAATGTTATAAAAGAATTGTTAAGTGATGATAAATGTTTTATGAAGATATCTTATAATGATGCGATGAATTTGCTTAGCGATATTGGAATTGAAGATAAAATCGTGAAGAATGTTTATCTTCGCTTAGTCGAAGAAGCTATAGTTGAGGATGATGGGTATGAAAGTTAATAAAAAAATAGTTATTGTTTTAATAATAGTTGCAATAGTTATTGGAATTACTATAGGTCTTTTTATTGCTGTATCTAATGCGAACCCAACTGATCGAGATAAGCTGCTCGAAAGCTTTCAGGGAACTTGGAAGGTTGTTGGTGATGAAAATCGTGAATTAGATGTTACTGATGAAATTGCTTCTTTTGCAATAAAGAATAATGAAATAATTGTACATGAAGATTGTGAATATGAGTTAAATGATGACAATGTCTTTATACTTACCGGAGTTAATCAAAGTTTTTCTTGCCAAATAAAAAATGGATATGATAGAATGACTTGTGATACGACTGATGAGACAATAGAATTGGAAAAATACTCTAATTAGAGTGTTTTTTTATGAGGGATGATAGGTATGAAAAAGTTATTAGTTATGGTATTAGCTCTTTTAGCGACTGGATGTACTAATTCGGCTGCTATTAAAACTTGTAATGCAGAGTTTATTAAAGAAAATATTGAGAGTAGTAAAGTTACAGTTGTCGATGTTCGAGACAACTCTGAATTTATAAGTGGTCATATTCCTGGAGCAATAAATATACCGGTAAACGATATAAAAAGTATTGCGGACTATGTTGTTGATGAAAATGATATTATTATTGTATATTGTCGTTCTGGTGTTCGTTCAAGAAAAGCAGCACTGACTTTAGTTAATTTGGGATATAAAAACGTTTATGATTTTGGTGGTATTGATAATTGGGAGTATGATTTAGAGATGGGGGATTCTGATGTATCCGATGATTAATAGAGAAAATGTCGATTTTTCCAGTGATACAGAAGTGTGCAATATTGGATATTGGGAAGGTGTTATTGCCGATAAAAGACCTTGTCGAGTAGAAGAATGGGTTTTCCATGGAGTTTTGAATGCGACTGTGTTTATTTCTTTAGAAGGATTAGAAAATCTATCTCAAAAAGAAATAAAAGAAATGTTATTAAAAAATAACATAGTTGAGATAATTGATGATGATATATACATAACCGAAGTCGAGGATATCGATGATAATATGTTTTTGTCGATAAACATTCCTTTAGATGGAAATGGCAATATTTTTAATAAATGTTTGGTTGATATTCGAAGTTTTGATATATAAGTGCAATAATAATGCACTTTTTTTAATCCATTTATTGACCAATTTTTTCTTTTATGTCATAATATTAATGATAGAGTATAAAGGATATGTGATATTTATGAAAAACGATAATAATTCGCCAATTATTAATGGAAATACTGATAATACCGATATAAAAGTTGTTCCTGTCGAGGCATTGGGGAGTGAAAACGGCGCTTCAAAATCTTTGGACTCATTTGATAGGGGAGAGGTAAATAGCGATGATAGTAGAGTAGAGGAATCTCTTTTAGACGAGAGTAGTGCTAAAGATAATTCGAAAAAAACTAATAATGATCGCAATAAACGTGTAAGAGAAATTGCAATGTATATTTTGATGGTTTTAATTGTCATAATCATAATATTATTGCTTTTAAAGTTTTGTAGTGATGCCAAAAATGATGGAAAAGGTATTATAGATACGCCTTCGACACAAAATACTACTACTACGACAACGATACCAACTGGTGTTATAACGCAATCGACAACAACTACAACAACACCGAGCGATATCACTTTGACAACGACAACTTCGACAACTGGTCGTACGACACATGTTTTCCCTGGTAATCCGACAACAACAAGAACTACTACTCGTAATGATGGTAATAAGAACACGACAAAGAAAACGACAACAACGACGACGACAAAGAAAACGACAACGACGACGACAACTACAACGCAGAAAAAAGATGAATATACTTATACATTTACGTCACCAACAACTGAGACGTTTAAGGTTACTATCTATAAAAATGGTACAGTATGGGATGCTAGTTCGATAATGGTTACTACGACATCAGGACAGCCTATTTCTAGTGGTAGGCCGGATGGAGTGACGATTACTAAGGCACGGTTGGATATGAATGATTGTCCAAATATTGTTGTATATGATCGAAACAATAGTTCGGAGAAATTTACAGTCAGACCTGCGTCAAATCAGTGCTAGGAATATATAAATTCTTAAGGAGGGTTTTATGAAAAAAGATAAGAGAATTATTATAGCTGTAATTGCTGTTTCCATAGTGGTGATAGCTTTGATAGTAATTTTTGTAGTAAAGGGTAATGATAGAGAACTTACTTGTTCTCGTACCGATACGCCGGTTGATGGTTTTTCTGTATCAGAGAATTTGGAAATGTCTTTAGCAGGCGGAAAAATTTCAAAGATATCTTTAGAAAAAGAAATTACTGTTGATGGAGAATTTTCTAAATTTGATACATATTTTGAAATAATAGAGGATTCGTTGAATAGTGCGTATACATATTTAAGTGAGGATGAATTATCTATTGAACGTGAAGATAACTTTATAAGAGCTAGCGTTGAAACGACTGATGTTGGAATTATATTAGATAATTTTGATATTGAGATGAATAATCCGGAAAATAAGTATGATTTGAATTTTAGTGTACAAAGTAATTTTGAGGCTTCTAGTTCATCATATAAAATTGGAGATGAATATTCGTATAATGATTTGCGATCAAAAATTGAGGAGCTTGGATACACATGCAAGTAAATAGAAAAAAGTTGATTTTGACAGTCATAATAATCATTGTGATAATTGCTGCAATATTGATTGGACTTGCAGTATATAAGGCACAAGATAATGGCGCTACTGGATATTATTATGAGTTTGAGTATGATGATAATTTGATAACTCAGAGTGTGAGAGTTTATGATGGTTCTGGAGAGATACAGTCAGATTATTATTTGTATTATGATGGCCAAATAATTACGACAACTAAGGCTGACAAGGCTGTTTTAACTATCGTGAGAGTTGATCTTAAGGATCATCAAGAATTAGAAATGGCATTTAGAAGTGATCCGGATACGAAATATAAAGTCGTTCATAAAGATGAGAGGTGATGCACATGAAAAAAGCAAAAGCGTTAATAAGTGTATTGATGCTTGCCATATTTATGGGAGCGTCTTTAGATGTCTATGCAGTTAATTTAGATTATACGCGATTTAGAGAATTGAATATTGACCATGCTTATATAGTAGGAGACTATATATTTAATACCGATTATGGATATTCACCTACTTTAAAAGATATTATGCATGCTTCGAGAAGTATACCAGAAGGGGAAGAAACCACTTTATATGAAGTTCTTTCTACACCGGATCTTTTTATATATCAAATGGAAGTTTATCGCCAAGAAATAATTTCGGATGTTAATAATTTTAAACCGTTAAATGTACGATATGTATATCGAAATAGTATAGATGAAGCTAGTGAAGAGGAGTATGATGAACTAGCATAGATTCGAGGTAAAGGAGTTCGCTATGAAGAAGTTAGTAAGAGGAGTCATAATAATAGCACTTGCGTTTTTGACGGCAAATGTCTATGCATGTGAGCTAAGTTATGAAGAGTTCAAAGAGCTAGGAATAGGGCATGCCTATATAGTAGGGGATTATATATTTGATACGGATTATGGGTATAGCCCAAGTCTAGAGGATTTTGCAACGGCAGCGCGAAGTATACCGGATGGACAGGATGAGTACGTGTATGATATCTTGATTGATACGAGCGGAAGTGATGCGTTTTATGTACAAACGGAGATATTTTCAGGAGAGAGTGAATTAGACTATAACAATTTTCCAGCTATAGATGTCACTTATGTTTATCGTGCTAACATAAGAGGAGCGAGTGAAGAAGATTATGACATACTAACATGTCCAAATGAAGAAGACGTTTTGGAAGTAGAGTATGTAGGATTAGTAACCGAAGGCGAAAGTGAATATAAGAGTGAAGCAACGCGCTATGTCAATATCAATAGTAGTGCCGGAGTTGATAGTGCCAAATATTGTATAACTATGGGAGAGAGTTGTATACCGGATACCGAGGTTAGTGTTGAAGGAAATCCAGCGATAATGGAAGTACCGTATGGATCAGAAGTTGGGGAACAGAGAGTGTGCGTAGAAATTATCGATAAGAATGGAAATTCGACGGGAATAATATGTGATACAGAAACGGTAAAAGTCGATAAAGAGTATCCGAGTATAACGAGTACAGATAATTATAGTACGATAATAGAAGGAGAGTCACACGATCCAAAGGAATTGTTTGAAGTAGAATTTGGAGTAAGTGGAGGGACGATAAATTACTATTATTATGAACCGGATGGAACGAAGCAGTTGCTTACAAATACAGCAGAACTACCAGAAGGGGAAATCACAGTAGAAGTAATGGCGCGAGGAGATAATGGACTGGTAACGCGAGAGCAACGAGTTATAACGGTTCGAAAATACGTCGTAACGTATGATTATACGACTAATGGAGGAGTATCAGCGAGTGCCGATGAACTCAAAGTCGGATATAATGGCAGAGCGAACTTAAGAGTAACGGCGGAAAAGTTAGGGTATGAATTCCTAGGATGGAGTAAGGAACCTAATTCTAAAGAGGTATTAACGAGTTTAACCGTCGATGGGGATATAACGTTATATGCGATATTTAGCAAGAAATTAAAGAGTGAATACGAGATATATACAGTAGGAGATACCCCAGCAGTAAGCGAATTTAAAGAGAGCAGTTGTACGATATACAATAATGAAACGACATGTAATGTCGAAGTACCAGTTTTAAGTGCGCGAGTTGGATTTGAAGCACTAGGATGGGCAGAACAAGCGGGTTCGACAGCGGTAACTTATGTCGGAGGCGAAGAGATAACAATAAATAAAAATGTCAAATACTATTCGGTAACGCGTAAGAAGATTGGACTTACAGGAACGTTCCATTATTATGATGACGAAGATGACGAAGTAAAGACGCAAGTCCAAAGATGTTATCCATATAATGGAGAAGAGACATGTACAATAGAAGGAAATCCGGAAAGTGATCCGTATGAAGGTAAAGAACTAGCAGGATATACGACGGATAAAGAGAACCCACAACCGGTAGATAACTTCGATTTGACGAGTGGAGAAGATTATTATGCATATTATGAAGATGAATATACACTTACATTTGTCAGTGGAGATAATCGAAGCGTATATCAAGAGAAGGCACATGTATACTTTATAGTGGATGTCGATGGAGTTGAAAAAGATGTCGAAGAGAAATACATGCCAGCACAAGAAACGATAAAAGGATTTAATCGAATCGGATGGCGGACAGATACGGAGAGTAGCGAAGGCGAGTATCAAGAAGGAGAGCCGATAGTCGTCGATGATGATACGACATATTATGGAGTATATGAAAAGAACGTATATCTAAGTTATACATCAGATGAAGAGACGACAAATATACCAGAAACTAGTGTAGGAAAGAGTTATTATAATAGTGGAACCGGAGCATCAACGACAGTAACCTTCTATCTCGATGAGGCCAATGAGATAAGAAAGACAAATTATTTATTCGCAACATGGACGGATGGAGTTAATTCCTATGCACCAGGAAGTGAATTTATCACAGGAGAAGATGTAACACTTGAAGCAGAGTGGGAATTGAATGGAATACGAATAGTTTATAATTATAGTGAAAATGGTGGAACGCGAGCTGATAAGAGTTCTGAGCTTTATCTATTGGAAAGTGATGAAGGACTAGATGTATCACAGGTAAAGGCATATAAAGTAGGATGGACGTTTATCGGATGGAGTAAATCACCAAATGCGACTTCGGGAGCGGAAACAATTATCAGGCCAAACCTAGAAGCTGGAGAAGAGTATGTCTTATATGCGATGTTCAGAAAAGATGTCGTTGTAAATTTCCAAGTACAAGATGATATAGCGTTAAGTTTAACATCGGCTGGAAGGACGACATGTACTTTATATAATAAAGATACGAGTTGTAATGTGACATTACCGGGAGTAAATGTATTAGATGCCAGTTACGAGTTTATTGGATGGAATACAAAGTCCGATGCTATTACAAAAGAGTATGATGCAGGAGATGAGCTAGCAGTAAACGAAACGACGACTTATTATACTGTATCAGTTAATACGATACCGTTAGTATCAAGCTATATTTACTATGACGGCAATAATAGATTAGTCGATAGTGTCAGCTGTTATCGTTATAACAAGAGTTCAACATGTGAGACGAAATCGGAGAAGACGGGAATGACTTATAGTGGAGGAGTATTTACGGGATGGAGTAATAGTGAAGCATCAGCAAATCCACAAAGTACACAAGTCATATCACAAGATACGAATTATTATGCTATATATGATCGAATTCTAAGTATAAAATATAATAGTGGAGTAAATAAAGGAACAACGGTAACTAATAGTGTTAAGATGAATTATTTAGCGACAGCGAATGGAATAAAAGCGATTGGAACTAGCATTACCCTTGAAACACCAGATGCTATAGATGGTTATACGACGCTCGGATGGCGTGATGATGAAGAAGCAACTATAGCGAAATATAGTGCTGGACAAAGTGTTATGGTCGATGATGATAAAGAATATAATGGAGTGTACCTAAAAGATATTACATTGACATATGATGTCTTAAATGGAACACCACAACCACAACAGCAGAGCAATACAGTATATTATAATACGGCAATTGTAAGTGCCATCGTTCCAACGACATTTACTTTAGCAGATGAAGTAACCAAAGTCGGATATGACTTTATGGGATGGTTAGAAAACGGTTTAGATGGCGATTCTTATAATGCTAATTCGGATATAACCGTAACGGCCAATACGACGATGTATGCAGATTGGAAAGTACAACAATTTGAAGTAACGTATGATTATACATCAAATGGTGGAGATGGAGTTTCGGAAAGTACGAAGACATTTGATTATGCTTCCGAAATCGACTTGAGTGTCTATGCTACTAGAGATGGATATGAGTTTGTTGGATGGAGCGAGACAGCAGATTCAACGGAAATCATCGATAGTATGACGATGCCAGCTGGAAATATAACACTCTATGCCGTATTCCGTAAGGAAGTAACAGCGCGTTGGGTATTAGTCGATAAGGCAGCAGGAACTTTGGAAAAAGAGACGACTAATTGTTATATGTACAATAATCAAGGATCATGTTCTATTCAAACAGGAAATGTAATACCTAATGATGGATATAGCATGGCTGGATGGACCGATGTTCAAGGAAGTACAGAAGCGATAACCGGAAATAATATCTTCATGAATGTCTCAGAAGACGGAATATATTACTCTATTACACGTAGTAGTAGTCCAATAGTTGGAACATTCTATTATTATGAAGATGGTATAAAGAGTGCTGAAAGCAGATGTACTTTATACAATGGCGAAGCAAGTTGTGAGATTTCAGAACCGATAAAATTAACGGATTACAATGGAGGTACATTCGTTGGATGGAGTAGTAGTGAAGATGAATACATCGAAGCTAGTATGGAAATAAGCGAAGATACTGACTTCTATAGTTATTTTGAGAATATCATATCTATCGTATATCACGAAGGATTAGCTGAAGACTTCGAATCTGGAGAAGGAGGAGAAGAAGGAACAGAAAATCCAGATGCTGGAAGAGTAATTCAAACAGCAGTTCGAAAAGATATAATTGGAAAGACGGATATAACGACGATTTATCCGGAAGTCACACTAAAAACACAAGATTCGATACCGAATTATACGAATGTCGGATGGCGAACAGATACGACAGCAGCAGATAAAGAGTATTCGAATGCTCAAAATATTATCTTAGAAGATTCTATTCATCTATACGCTGTTTATACTCGTGTATTGACATTGAGTTATGATGGAAATGGTGGATCGACGCCAAATTCACAAACTACTACACAGCGATATAATTCAGCAGGAAATTATACTTCTCATACATTCACATTAGCAGCAGCAGCCACAAGACGTGGATATACATTTACGAATTGGGCGATGGATTCTGTTAATGGAACTAAGTATAATGCATCGTCCTCAATTAACATAAATAAGGACACAAAGATGTATGCATTATGGAAAGTAAATTATTATGATGTAACATTAAGTGCAAGTA
>CALVQL010000010.1 GCA_944358235.1 uncultured Bacilli bacterium | reverse complement strand
CGTTTTTAGATTCGATAACTGGGTTATCTGTTGGTGTACCCGCCCTAGACATGGAACGGGTTACTTTATGGGAATTAAACATATTGTTAAATGACACTGAGGAGTATACGGCTCCTTGATCCGTATGAACAATAATCTCAAGCTTTTCGTATCCTCTTTTTATTTTGTTATTTAACATATCATTTAATGCTTCTCTATGATTTAAAATTCCATTACCATGCATTGATTCTCTTACGTCATATCCAACTATTTCATTATTAAAAACATCTAAATAAAATGTCCAGTCATATGGTTTCCCTTTAAACCCAATTGTTGTTGTATCTGAAACTATAATTTCAAACGGTCTTGATGGATTCCAATTTCCGTTAACAATATTTTTAAATTTAACTGATTCGTCACCAGGACGTTTATATTTGTAATGTTTAGCTTTTGATTTTATATTTAATATCTTACATACTTTATGAACTAAATTATCAGATCCAATCCATCCCGTTTCTCGTCTTATTATTGCATTTATTCTATGGTATCCATAACTTGGTTTTCTTTTATGTATACCATTAATTAATTCACCTAAATCTCTGCGATTTATTTCATAATTATTTAAGATATCTTTATTTTTTAACCATTTATAATAACCAGATCTAGATACTCTTAATAATTCACACATTGATTTAATATTATATTCTTTACTTAGTATTTCTATTATTTCATATTTTTCTTTTTCTGTTCTTATTTTTTGTTTCTGACCCTTAATTGCCATATTATCTTCTCCTTTTGTACATTATAGCAAAAATAAAAGCATACACTTTTTTTCGTGTACACTTTTATATTACAACTTCACTTAAACTCTTTTTAATTTTGATATTCACTCGTAATTCCAAAGTAATCTTCCATCGTTATCCAGTCGCCATTGTTATATAATTTATAAGCTAATTCTGTTCCGACATATCTTAAATGCCATGATTCATATTTATATCCTGTTTCATCAGTTTTTCCTTGAGGATAACGAATTATAAAGCCATACTTATACGCATTTTGATTAACCCATTTTCCTTCATCAGTATTTGCAAATGCATCAGTTATCGAGTTTAAATCGAAACATTCACCACTTTGATGCTCGGAGTGCCCTGGACGAGCAGAGTAGGTATCAGCTTCTTCTTTACCATCTTGTCTTACATATCTTTCATAAATAGTCTTTTGCGTTTGATACGGACGGTATCCACTAGATATATATATATTAAGTCCAACTGCTGTTGCATCTGCTTTCATATCCTGCCAAGCATCATACGCTGTATTATTTATACATGTATTACAAGTATTCGTTCTGTTTTCAGATGAAGCATAAGTATTTTTCGGAACAAAGTCCTCAGGCAACCCATAAGTTTTATTGGCGATCAAATATCCGTCGATATATGTAACTCCATCAATTTGATAAATAGTATAACCTTTAGAAGTTTTGCCAACTTCTATTTTCTCACCAGTTGGTTCCGCTATTTTTTCATAAGTCTTCTCTGCCGGATTTGTAGTTCTTTTTGTCGTCGTCGTAGTCGTCGTCGTAGTCGTCGTCGATGAAGTTGTTGTATTTTCCGTATTATCTATAATATCACCTTCGTTATTTACATCGTCGTTATCGTTGTTTTCAATATCATCTTCTTGTGGACAGATGTTATTCAAAAAACAATTCGGACATTCAAAACCTTTAACATCGACTCGCACTATTAATTTTATCGAAAATAGGAGAACAAACATGATAAAAGCGATTAAAAAAGCCTTTTTATAATTTTTTCTACCCTTTGCTTTATGATATAAAAATAAATAGATTAATGGAATTAAAAAGCAGATAGCTAAATATATCCATGATATGATTTGCGTTAACAAACTTTCTTCACACATAATTTCACCTACAATTCAATTTTTTTCATGACATCCTCAATTTTGTCATTTATTTCGAGAGTTATATTTGCAAGTTTTAAATGGTCTTTATTAATTAATATTACATTTTCTCCATTAAAATACTCGAGCAATCCCGCTGCTGGGTAAACCTTCAAAGAAGTACCACCAATTATAATAGTGTCAGCCATCGCTATGTGGTAAATTGCTCGTTTTATTGCATCTTCTGGTAAAGCTTCGCCATATAATACGACATCTGGCTTTATTATTCCCGAACAACTACAGTAGGGAATACCTTCCATATTCATGATTTCTTCTAATGAATAATACTTGCCACATTTTACACAATGATTATCTAGAATTGTTCCATGAAGATTGATGACCTCTTTAGAACCGGCTTTTTCATGTAATCCATCGATATTCTGTGTAATAACTGCCTTTAAAATTCCCAACTGTTCTAATTGTGCTAATTTTGCATGGCAGGCATTATAAGGAGCTTTAGGATGTAATAAAGTCTTTCGATAAAAGTCATAGAATAGATCCGGATGCTTTAAGAAAAAGTTATGTGACAATATTTCTTCCGGAGGACTTTCTTCTTTTAAAGAAAAAATACCATTTTCACTGCGAAAATCTGGAATTCCACTACCAGTAGAAACACCAGCCCCGCCAAAGAAAACGATATATTTACTATTTTTTACGATATTATTTAAGTTCTTAATTTTGTCCATTATTTTCTGTTTATCGAATTACTAATTATGACACAAATACCAACGGCTTCAACTACTAAAGCTAATATAACAAGATTGTTAGTAATAGTATAAGAAAGATCTAAAGAGCTTGTAAGATATGTTGTTAATACTAAAACAAATAATCCAACAATAACAATGAGAATTCCGAAATCCACTAGTTTATCTTTATTGCTGATTTCATCGGATTTTATCTCCAATTCTTCTTTGATATCTTCTGCTGAAATCTCAGTGGTCTCAACATCATCTAAAGGTAACGATTCTTGCGTTTCAACTTTTTTCTCTTCTTCTTTATCTTCCTTTATTTCGTTTTCCTTTTTTTCTTCTTTAGTAGATTCTTTTTCAGTTATTTTAGATATATCGGCTGTAACTTTTTTAGTAACTATCTCTTTTTCTTCCTTCTTTTCAACGTCTTTCTTTACTTCCTTTTTTTCCTTTTGTGGAGCAGACTTAGTTGAGGTAGCTTTACTTTGAGTTTTCTTCTTTTCAGCTGCGGCTACATTAGTTTTTTTCTCGTTTTTGTTTTCTGCTTTACTTTCTGACTTCTTTGGTTGTGCTTTAGTTGATTTTTTTGCTGTATTAGAATTAGCATTTTTATTTTCTACTTTTGTCGAAGCTGCTTTTGTTTGTGTTTTTTTCTTTTTTTCGTTTGTATTTTGTTCAGCCATGATTTTCACCTCTATAACAATTATACAACCCTAGGTGAAAATATCAACAAAAAATATGCAAGTATTTCGTAATTTACACCGTTATTTTTGTCGAAAAGTTTACAATTTTCCACTTCTCTGTTAAAATCAATTTTGGTGACTATTTATGAAAAAAATTATCGTTCTTTTTATGACCTTTTTTTCAGGTATTTTAATAACCAATGCTCTTGAAGTTCAAGAAAGATATTCTGTTGAACTAATTCGTTGTGAAAGCGCTAACGAGGCTTGGGTAGAACTAAACGGTGAAGTAAAACGTATTCGCTTATTGGCGTATGACCCTTCGGATAGTGAAATTACATCAGAAATAAATGATTATGTCTGTAATTTATTTTCTCAAGCTACATCTATTGAGATCGAATACGATTTAGAAAGTGAAACTAAAGATGCGTACAATCGCGAATTGGTTTGGGTATATCTTGATGGAAAACTATTGCAACAAGATTTGATTTCTAAAGGCTATGGCCAAGTTAACTTTGTCAGTGGGAACTACACATATCTTACTGATTTATGTGCTAGCCAAAAAGATGCGATTTTAAACAAAAGCGGAATTTGGTCTTTTCCCGATATGGAAGAAGCGTACTGTGATAGTGGTTTAATAAACGAAGACGAAGAATCCCAAAAAGAAACGACACAAGAAAATACTCGCCAGATAGATAAACGCTTATTACACTATATTATATTTTTAAATTCAGGGATAGTTTTATTATTGTTAATTTGGGCCTTTATGAGGAGGCGTAATCGTTTTGAAAAGAAATAGGAAGTTTGATATCATTTACGAAGACAAGGAACTATTAGTAGTCAATAAACCATCGCATCTTCTAACGATTGCCACAGCGAAAAATGAAACGGATACTCTCTATCGTTACGTATGGGATTATATTAAGAGACAAAATAAGAACAATAAAATATTTATAGTGAATCGGCTCGATCGAGAAACTTCAGGATTAGTTATGTTCGCTAAAGATTTAAAATTAAAGAATGCTTTACAAGATAAATGGAATGATCTTGTGTTGAGACGTGAATATATTGCTATAGTAGAAGGATATTTTAAAGAAAGTAGCGGAACTATCGTTGAATACTTGAAGGAAAATAGCACTTATTTCGTTTATGCGACTACTGATAAAAGTGGCAAAAAAGCGATCACTGAATATGAAACTCTTACTAGATCAAAAGAGTTCAGTGTTTTAAAATTAAATTTAAAAACAGGAAGAAAAAACCAGATAAGGGTAGCTTTGAGTAATGCTGGTCATCCTATTATTGGTGACAAAAAATATAAGGCTAAAAAGAATCCTCTTCGACGTTTAGGGTTACATGCCTTTTTAGTTGAATTATCACATCCTTTTACCGGTAAAATTTATGAGTTTGTAGCACCAATACCAAGAGAATTTAACCATTACATTCAAAAAGAGTTGTAATCATCACAACTCTTTTTATAATAATCTGTCAATATCGTCCTCACGATATTCTAAAATATCACCTGGTTGACATCTTAAAGTTTTGCATAATGCTTCTAGTGTTGAGAATCTAATTGCCTTTGCTTTGCCTGTTTTTAAATTTGATAAGTTGGCGTTAGTTATTCCAACATTTTCAGCAAGCTCGCCAAGTTTTACTTTTTTTTCAACCATGAGGCGATCTAATCTTACAACTATTCCCATAATATATTCTAGATCATCTAGCCCTTTCTTACTATATTATAGCATAATTTTATTGATTATCAACATTAAATTTGCAAATTACGGTAGAAATTGCTATTAATTAATCAGACTCATAAGATCGATCGAATTTAAAAAATAATAACCTGCAACGACGATAACTGCGAATACCAAGATGAAGAATAAGACTGGTAGGAAATCCTTTGGTCTAATTTTTTGAATATCTTTATTATTTACAATATTTATTTTCGGAGCATCATCTGTTACCATACCTTCGACGATTTCCATCGTCTTTTCAATTTCTTCTTCCTCGTATTTATCTTCATTTAAAATATTGGATATTGGAATTAGGTTTGTGTTTACTAATGGCTCATCAGTATCATAGTATTGTTCCCCATGAATGCTAATCAATATTTTTTCAATTTCATCATCAAAATTGGGAACCAACTTGTTCTTAGAATCAAACAATTTTACAGTATTTGTATCCATAAGCAACACCTCTACTATTCTTAATATTACCATAAACGACAAATTAATACAAATTATTTGCTTGATTTTTATAACTTTGCCCGAAATACCGTATCTTTTTTTGACATAAAAGGCTTTGATATGGTATTATGATTAAGATAAAGGAGGCTAAAGATGAGCGAATTGATAAAATCTAGTGTCGATGATTTTGTTAGCGAATTACAAAAGCGAATTGCTATCCTCAATATTCCCGCTACAACTATTTCTCGCAATGAAGACAACTATAATCGATTGTCTGAAATCATCATTGCTCGCCTCCACAAGCCAATTTTTGAGTTAGAAACCAAAGATATTGCCGTTTTCACTTTTGATGAATTGAGTGCGATTTTTTCTATTATTGAACTGGATAAGGATAGTGTAGTATCTTATCTAAAGGAATTTATAACTAATTCACACGATTATCTTGGGGGTATCGATAGCACCACTGAGAGAAATGCATATCTCGAAAGATACTTTGAGAGTATAAAAAAAATGATCACCGACTATGCAAATGAATACCAGTCGATTTACAGCAGTCAAGTTAGTATGACGAGTAGCAAAAAGGCGCTATATGAAAAATATATCACCATATTTACTGACGACGAATGGCAAAACAGTTTTACAGACTTTGAAGAATTACAGAAATTGATGAACTCTTTCGGTTTATCCAAAGATACTGAATGGCGAATTATGCAGTATATTGCTGAGAAAAATCTAAAATTAAATAAACTTGATGTATCGATGAGTAACCTTCTAGCCAAAATCGATCATTTTAGCAGTCGTTATTTAGAAGGAGATAATGAATACTTATCGACATTAAAAAAGGAATTTAAATCATCTGAAATTGATATCGATCTTTTACCAAATATTGCTCGCGAAATAGCGACAAAATATAGCTTTGATTATGATATTACATTAAATACAATTTGTTCGATGCTTCTTTCGTCATTATTATCTCAATATCTAAAAAGTTCTTCGATGTATGAAAAACCAGATCAAGAATTCATAAGCACCATCGATGACGTCTGCTCAAAATTTGTTTCAGAAGAACCGACAGTTGTCAAAGAAGCTAGAAAGATCGTTGCTGATAAAGAACTAGAAATAGCAAAATATTTAGAGTATAATAGTGACGATGTTATGCGTTATGTCAATATGACGATTACAGATATCATGAACGAAGACGTCGATTACGAAACAGCTATAGAATTACAGTCGTACCCGATAATATTGACGTTGATAACTACTTTAGAAAAGTTTTCTGATTTACAAGTTGATACACCGGATTATGAAAATTGTTGTAAAATCATTGGAGAACTTATTGAAACCTACAATCTTATCATGAGCAAGAAGGGAACCGTAAATATAGGAAAAAAATAGCAGGAGTTGAGTCTTATGAATGAAGGACGTAAAATACTTTTAAAGATAATAGAAGATCGCTTGTTAAAATCTTCTAACATCAGTGACCCATCGATTGAATATTATGGAATAAGTCTTTTGGATTTATCTGAAAGCTTAAATGAAAGTATTCTAAATTTAATCGATGTCGATGAGGCTTTAATTAATAAAATAATCCCTGCTGAAAAGAAATATGATAATTTAAGAAAGAAAATAGTACAATTAAGAGATTTATTGATCGGCCAACGTGATTACAATTTACAAGTTACATTAACCAGAGAATATGAAAAAGCTTATAGCGACTTTAAGAAATTAGTTGAAAATAGTATTACTGAAGAGATGCAAAATGTTCGTACCAATAAAGAAGAGATGGCAAAACTAAAAGTGCTTCAAAAGAACATCGATAGTTATGAGATAATATCGGATTTTTCTTTTATCGAACAAATTGTACGAGAATACAATAGTATTGAATTTGACAATAATATGTTGGATATAATGACGTTCATAAATAATCATAATTTATCTATTCTTCGAGTATCCAATAAAAAACCAGTCGAATTTACTATTCAAACTATAAAACGTCCTCATCTCGATGAAAGAATTCTTGCAATATTTAGCCGTTTAAATATCGATGCTAAGGATGTTCCTAATTATATTTTAAGTGATTTTAAAAGAGGAGATATTGATAGAATTTATACGACATTTCAGCTTGTAAAGAAGAACAAAGCTGAAGATTATGGAATACTTCATCTCATAAAGAAAGAAAATATCTTAGCAAAACTCTCCTTAGTTTTATATGCTTCTGAAAATTCCATAAGAGAAGTTGTCGATATCTTGCGTGATCCAAATGGAACAGTAGATATTAAACTTTTAAAGATAATATTGAACAATATTGTTAGTGTATTCTTTGATATTGAAAATGAATATTATCTTTCTAAACATGATACTTTCATGAAGAATATGGTTACTATTCGTGACTTGGGTGTTAATTACCGTGCTCTAATTACGAAAAATCCACTATTTATGTTAATTGATAATAATGTATTAGAGTATACATTAAACTATCTTTCTTTAAATGGCGCTGATAAAAAGAGAATAATAAACAAATGCTATAAAACGCTATCTTATAATCCAGCCCTATTGATCGAAAATGTTGAAATAATGAAAAAATACGCGTTGGATTTACAATCGTTCTTTCAAGATGTAAATGCTAACTATAATATTATAAAGTGTACGAACTTAGATCAGGTTTTAAATGGTATGAAAAAAGCCGGAATTCTTACACGAGGAGACGATTTTGAATTGATAAATAAAGTGATGATAAGTAATATTTATCATCACACTCGTCAAACACGTAATACAGGAAGTGATAATGATGCTTAATTATATTAAAGAATATGGCATAACAGATGCCGATTATATATATATAACGCATAACCTTAATCGCAATATAATAGAAACAATGATACTGACAGAACCGAATATAAGAAAAGTGTTAGCTTTTTACAATTCACTTGGAATAACCAAAAATATCGCTAAAATAATAATGGAAAGACCGGACTTGATTATAATTCCGAAGGAAAGTCTTTCTAACTTACTTACTCGCATTGATTGTGACTTACTAGTTACGATTATTGATAATGATTTAAATGATTTGATTTTGTTAGGAATTTAAGGCCATGAAAAAAATAATTCTGTTGATAATTTTACTGATTCCTTTCAATGTCTTTGCCGAATCTTTTCCGGAATTATATTCTGAAAAGTACATTGTTTACGATATAACTGATTCGAAAATTCTAGAGTCTGAACGTACCGATGAGCGTTCAAATATTGCGTCGTTGACAAAGATAATGACGACGATAACCGCGATAGAAAAAATAGACGATTTAGACGAAGAAGTCTTAATTACTGAAGAAGTATTTAACGGCTTACCATGGGATGCATCAGTCGCTGGTTTAGTTGCGGGAGATGTATTAACGTTACGTGATCTTTTATATGCATCGATTTTACCATCAGGAGCAGACGCGACGCAAGCTTTGGCCATCCATTTGAGTGGAAGTGTCGCATCGTTTGTTGATGATATGAATACTCTAGCTCAGGAAATCGGTATGACTTCTTCTCATTTTGTAAATGTAACCGGTTTAGATATCGATGACCACTACAGTACTTTAGAAGATTTGCTAAAGTTATTGTTGTATTCTCTAAAAAATCCGACGTTTAAGGAAGTGTATACCAATCGTTCTTATACGATGACGAATGGAAAAACTGTTCGCTCAAGTGTTGAAGGATATAATCGTCTGATGAATCTCGATACATCACGTATTTTGGGTAGCAAGACAGGATTCACTGATGATGCTGGGTTATGTATCTCAGCATTGTTTGAAAGCAGTGGACATGAAATGCTTCTTATTACTTTAGGTGCTGAATATATCTATGGAAGATATTATAACATTCTAGATGCGCTAAATATTATCGAATATATCGATTATAATTACTCATATCAGGAATTGTTAAGTGCTGGAAGTGTCATCCAAAAGTTACCGGTTGAACTATCTACAATCGATAATTATGAAATAAAAAATAGTGAGGCAATCGAACTGTTCTTAAAAGATGATTATGATGTATCTAAGTTTAATTATGTATATGAAGGTATTGATGATTTAAGTTTTACTGACGAAAATGGTACAGTTTTAGGAACAGTAAGCTATTATTATGATAATGAACTTATTAAAACTGAAGAAATAGTTCTCGACCGCGATATTAATATTGATTTTGTAAAGGTGTTTTTTAAATATCAAGGTGTAATTATAATTTCTTTAGGAGTTGTAGTTGTAATAGTTTTTATTTCTCGTCGGAAAAAACGCAAAAAGAGAAAAAAACGCTATTAATCTCTTGTTAAACTAACTCATTTATGTTAGAATGATGTTGTTTTCCAAAACGACATCTTTATGGCCTGTTGGTGAAGCGGTTTAACACATAACCCTCTCAAGGTTACATTCACGGGTCCGAATCCCGTACAGGTCACCATATGAAAATTTAAAGAGTTTAATAAACTCTTTTTTTTGTAAAAGAAAAGGTAATATAGTATAATTAATTCAGGGTGGTAAAATGGATTTGTTTGTGAACGGATATAATATTTTCTTGATAGTATTAGTAACTTTTATTTCATCAGTGGTTCTTACACCCATTGTTAAACGGATTGCATTTCATATTGGAGCAGTGGATAAACCAGATAATAAGCGGAAAGTTCACCATCATATTATGCCGTCTATGGGTGGTCTTGCTATATTCTTGGCATTTTTATTGGGATATATGCTTTTTGCTCCAAAGACAACTCAAATGCTATCAGTTTTAATTGGGGGATTTGTAATCGTTTTAGTAGGTATAATCGATGATATAAAACCACTTCCACCACTAGTCAAACTTATTGGTCAGATTGTTGCAGCGTGTATAGCTGTATTTTATGGTAATATAACTTTTGATGATATGCGTATATTTGGTATACATTTTGAATTTGGTTTATTAGCATATCCTTTAGCTGTTTTATTTATTATTGCTATTATCAATTCCATTAACTTTGCTGACGGATTGGACGGACTAGCTGCCGGAAGTTCGACGATATACTTTATAACCATTGCTACTATCGGTTATATTATGAATAAATTAGGTGGTTTAGACGTCATTTTATGTTTGATAATGGTTGGTGCATGCCTCGGATTTTTAGTATATAATTTTTCTCCTGCCAGTATATTTATGGGTGATACTGGTAGTATGTTCTTGGGTTTTATTATAGCGATTATTGCATTGTTAGGGTTTAAAACAGCGACAATTACTTCTTTGATAATTCCTTTACTAGTTTTGTTTGTTCCACTATTGGATACTATTTTAGCTATGTCTCGACGCTTAATAAAGGGGAAAAATATCGGTTCTGCTGATAAAGAACATCTTCATCATCAATTGCTAAAAGCTACTAAATCAACAAGCAAAACGGTATTGTTAATGTATGCCATTAATCTATTATTTTCATGTGTCTCGATTTTTTATACATTAGGAGACAAAAAGGTAAGTATGGTACTGTATGTATTACTATTAATGCTTGTCGTAATACTAGTTTTAAAAACCGACATTCTATTTGAACATCACAAATTAGCTACTAAAGAAAAGAGTAAAAAATAATGAAAATTAATTTATATGATTTTGATAATACAATTTATCATGGTGATTCCTCAACTGATTTTTTCTTTTTTGCATTAATGCATTATCCCAAAATAATAATCATTCTTCCTAAAATTATATTGTATGCTGTTAAATATAAGTTCAAAATTGTAACTAAGACGGAGATGAAAGAAGTAATATTTTCCTTCTTAAAATATGTCCCGGATGTTGATTCGCTCGTTCAAAAGTTTTGGGAAGAACATCGCATATATATAAAAGATTTTTACCTTGAGAAAAAGCACAATCATGACGTTATAATTTCTGCGTCACCAGAATTTCTTTTAACGCCAATTTGTAAAGAGTTGAAGGTTCAAAAACTTATTGGCTCGAAAGTCGACTCTAAGAGTGGTAAATTTACCGGACCAAACTGTCACGGGTCCGAAAAGGTCCGCCGATTAAACGAAGTTTATAGCGAATATAAAGTTAATGAAGCTTATTCGGATAGTAGAAGTGACATACCAATATTAAAATTAGCTGAACATGCTTTTCTTGTAAAAAAAGAAGAGTTAATACCTGTAGAATTTGAAAATTAATGAATAATGATAATAAAATATTAAAATAGGATAAAATATCCTATTTTTTTTATTTGTTCAATGTATAATTGTTTTTTGAGAAAGAGAGAAAGGAGGAAAATTGTTAGTCTTAAAAGATGTAATAAAACGATATGGCAATAAAGTAGTATTAAATAATATTAATCTTCAGTTTTCTAATTGCGGATTGGTTTTTATATTAGGACCATCCGGTTCCGGCAAAAGTACACTATTAAATTTAATAGGAAAATTGGACTCAATTGATAAAGGAACGATATCTATAAATGAGCAGGATATTACTGATATCTCAAATGAAGAATTTTATAATAATAAAGTAGGTTTTGTCTTTCAGCATTATAATTTGATAAATTATTTGACGGTTACGGATAATTTAAAATTGGTAACTTCTGGATCACCAGAAAAATTAATTAATTATCTACAACTTGATAAAATCAAGAACCAAATTGTTTCTACGCTTTCCGGTGGAGAACAACAACGAGTTGCAATAGCGCGTGCTATTGCAAATAATCCGCAAATAATCCTTTGTGATGAACCAACCGGTGCTCTTGACAATTTGACGGGTCAAAAAATGATAGAAATTCTAAAAAGCATTGCAAAAGAAAAACTAGTAATTGTCGTTACGCATAACACAGAAATAGCCTCTAAATATGGGGACCGCATAATAAAATTATGTGATGGAAAAATAGTTGGTGATAAGATAATAGTTTCCCCACCAGAAATACCCTTTCAAGGCAAGCCTAGAAAGAGATATAAAAGTTGTTTTAAGAACTTATATTCATATATAAGGGGAAGTCTTCTAAATAAAAGGAAACGCCATATTTTAACGACTCTAGCCTTTAGCATCGGTATAACTTCACTATTACTTGTTTTCGGAATGGCAACAGGATTAAAAGAATCGCTCTCAGCGTATGAAGAAAGTTCTCTTGGCGACTATCCAATATATATTTCAGAAACAAGTGCCGATTTAACCGATGAAATAGAAACCATCTTTAGTAATAAACAGGTCTCTGATAGCGATACAGTTTACTCCTATGATATTTCTCAAAAAAATATTATCGACAAAGAACTAGTAGACTATCTCGATCAATTAGATTTCTATTTGAAATATAGTCAACATATTTATTCGTATGAAGGAAATTATCTTGCAACTATTCCCAAAAAAAATAAAGACTTATTTTTTTCAAACTTTAATATTTTAGCGGGGAATCTCCCGACGACAACAAGGGAAGTACTATTATTAATAGATCAGCAAAATCATATAAATAACAGTATTTTAAATATCATTGGTCTTCGAGATAGTGATTATTCTTTTTCTGAATTGCTAGGATACCGTTATAGTATTGGAAACTCTACATTTCAAATTGTTGGTATAATTCAAGGTAAAAAGGATTCCTACTTTGCCGATTCCTCGTATATTCTTTATGATGAGAAGAATTTCGCTAACATGCTTCCGATAGAATTTTTGCTTTTTCCCAATGATTATACTGATAAGCAGAATCTAAAAAAAGCAATTTCGGATTATGCGACTACTGAAATATCCTATATTGATTATGCCAATACGATAACAGATGTCAGTAAGACATTGATTGATATTTTGAGTATTGTTTTGAGTGTTTTTTGTGCCATATCATTGACAATTTGTATTATTATGATGGGGATATTATCTTATATATCGGTAATTGAACGGTCTAAAGATCTAGCTATTTTAAGGGTTCTTGGATATACAAAAAGACACTTAAAAGGCTGCTTCTATTTGGAAAATTCCATAATACTTATAGCATCGATATGTGTGAGTTCTATTTTTATAGGAGGGTTAGCTAATATATTAAATCAATTAATTTTTGACATAACAGCGTTAGAAAGCGTTATAATATTGAATTTCATCACTGTAATAAAAGTGTGGGCATTCTGTGAGTTTTTAGTCCTTATAAGTACATCAATACCGTTACGGTATATTTCACGACAAAATGTCGTCAAAGCTCTGCAGTATGAATAATCGTAATTTGTGCAAAATATTAATGGTGATTAACATGGATGAAAATATAGAATTTCTACAAGAATTATATAAGACTTCCGAAATGGGAAAAAGTTCACTATCCGAATTAGCTAAAATACTCGATGCTAAGGAAAATAAAATTAAGTTAGAAATCGATCAAGATCTTGAGAAATACGAAAATATAATATCGAAAATAGATAAATTGGCATTAAAATACGATAAAAAAATGGATAAAACCGGTTTTATGGGCAAAGCTGGAAGCATCATGGGAATTCGCATGGAGGTGTCTAAAGATAATAGTGATTCCAAGATTGCTGATATGTTAATTCAAGGTTATACAATGGGAATTTTAGAAGTAAATAGAAAATTAAAAAAGTATAAAAATTCCATTGGGCATGCTGAAAAGAAGATTGCTGATGAATTAATCGATTTTCAAAATAAAAGTATTAAAAACATAAAAAAATATCTTTAAAATACGCCTTTTATATTCACTATTAATATGATAAAATCAGATTGGTGATTTGATGAAAGTAGTATTAGGTGTTAGTAACCGACATGTTCATTTGACGAAAGAAGTATTTGAAAAATTATTTGGCGAAAATGCGCATCTTGAAGTTCGCAATAATCTTGGTCAGCCAGGGCAGTTCGCCTCGACATCGACTGTTGATATAAAAGTTGGAGATAATGTAATCGAACACGTCCGTATTATTGGACCGTTAAGACCTTACAACCAAATTGAAATATCGCAAACAGATGCAAACTATTTAGGAGTAAACCCTCCACGCCGTCAAAGTGGTGATTTAGATGGAAGTTTACCTATTACGATAATTGGACCAGTTGGTAGTGTCGATGTCGAATCTGGACTTATTTTAGCGGAAAGGCATATTCATATGGAACCGAAAATGGCTCATAATATTGGATTAGAAGATAAGGAATTAGTACATGTATATCGCGACGGAGAACATCTATTCGATGCTGCTATAAAATATTCGGACCCTGGAAGTTTAGAACTTCATATTGATACTGATGAAGCTAATCAATATAATTTAAAAACTAAGGATATATTAGAGTTTGATATATGTTCAAAATAGGAAATATTGAAATAGCAAATCAGGTAGTGCTAGCGCCCATGGCAGGTATAAGTAATACTAGTTATCGAAAAATAATCAAGGAAATGGGAGCAGGGCTAATTTTTGCGGAAATGGTTAGTGATAAAGCTATCTGTTTTGGTAATGAAAAGACTATGGATTTGCTGAAGATGAGTGAAGAAGAACGTCCAATCGCTCAACAGATATTTGGTAGTGATATCAATTCCTTTGTTTCGGCAGCAAAAATTATCGAAGAAACTATGAAACCTGATATAATTGATATAAATATGGGCTGTCCAGTTCCCAAAATAGCTCTTAAAAGTCAAGCCGGAAGTGCTCTTCTTAAAAATCCTGAAAAAATATATGAAATCGTTAAAGCTGTCGTTGAAAATGTATCTGTTCCAGTAACAGTAAAAATACGTAGTGGATGGGATTCATCCTCGATAAATGCCGTCGAAGTTGCTAAAGCTATTGAGAAAGCCGGAGCAAAAGCTATAACTGTGCATGGTCGTACTCGTGCCCAAGGATATAGCGGAAAAGCCGATTGGAGCATTATCAAAAAGGTAAAGGAAAATGTCCATATCCCCGTTATTGGCAATGGTGACGTAACATCATGTTATCTTGCTAAGGAGATGCTAGAATATACAAAATGTGATGCGGTTATGATTGGACGAGGAGTATTAGGTAATCCTTGGTTAATCAAGGAATGCGTGCAATACTTGCAGGATGGAACACTTCCGAAACCGGTATCTTACCGTGAGCGTATGGCTATGCTTAAAAGACATTTCCAATTGCTTGTTGATGATAAAAATGAAAAAGTTGCATTACTAGAGATTCGTATGCATGCTCTATGGTATATAAAAGGAATGCCAAATTGCGCTAAAATAAAAAATGAATTATGTGGTTCTCAATCTAAAGAAGAATTTTTCGAAATAATCGATAATTATTTAAGAGAATTGGAAAAACTCATTCCGATAACTGATAATTAAATATCAAAAGGAATGAGTTTTTTTATATAATAACTTTCGAAACTATCATTTACAAAAGCTTCTGAATGTTCATTAATCATTATATTATTATCTTCTAAAGTTTGGATAATTCCATCAGGCGTATATAATTGATTTATCGCTTCCATAATATTGAGAGCTTTCTCGGGATCTGACTTATAAAAATAATAAAGCTCGATAGCAACTAAGAAGGACAAAGTATATATTAACCTTTCGATATGTGCTTCTTGTAAAATTTTTTTCGCACATTTCAAGCTACTTTTAGTATAAAACATCATATCTAACATAGTCGGAATAAATGGTAATATTTTTTTTGCATGTCCGATATAATTCGTGAATTTTACAACTCTCCGAGCAGATAATATTATCGTTGCACAGTTGACGATGTTATACTTGATAACTTCTTCATCTAATCCTTCGAAGAAATCAACAATCTCATCAGCAGCAATCAATTCAAACGTAAGTGGAATAGTTTCTAGTAATATATTATTTTCATAACATCTAGGGCGCCCATTCATTCTATCGCTAACAGCGTGAGCGTATTCATGCACCAAATTAAAATAATCCATGATACTACCATCGTTACCAGAATAGATGTAACAATAGTCGATGGAAGGCGCAAAAATCGACCAACTTCTTTCTTTTCCAAAAGCTAAATTATCTTTTCGATGTCTAAATGTATCATTAAAATATTTTGCCCATACACCGCCGATTTTGTTATAAAAATCCGATAAAAATTCTGTTAATATCTGTATGCTATTATCTAATCTATCATAAGTAATACGTGGAAAGATTTTGATAAATGCTGAATCGATATAAAACCTTTGGATTGCTGTATAATAATCCATATAACAATTAGCTATATTTATATCATCCTCTAGTTTCTGTTTAAAATTGTTGTCAGTTTCAAATACAAGAATTTTATCATCTAACAAAGCTTCCAATGCTTCGATGTCATTAAGAAATATGTTATTTTTGGTTTTTCTATAATTTCTTTTGCAAGATAATAGCTGAGCTCTTAGTAATTTTCTGTTCCATTCTTTGTCTTCCATAGTTAATCTTCCTTGATAAGAAATAGTAACACACAATTATTGAAGTTTCAATTATTTTATCATATAATTATTGTGCGATGAGGTGGAAAATGAAATGCTCAAAATGTAATAATCCAATAAATGAAGGTCAGGAAGTCTGCCTATCATGTGGACATATTCTCGGTTATGAAAGTCAAATTTCAAAACCTTGTACACATTGCAATAGGGAAATTCCTATCGAATATAAGAAATGCCCTTATTGTAAGAAAAAACAGAAGTATCATCATCGTTTAACAAGTGTTCTCGTCATCTTTTTGGCAATTGGTTTGAGTAGTTTTATGTTGTACGTTTTATATTCTCCTAGCAATACTGTAATCGAAACGGAATATAAAAATTCTTGCCATAATTATTCGTATGAGGAATTAGTTCGAAACTTTAATCAACTTGAAGATGCATCGGTAAGAATTGTTGGGCATGTCACAAATGTTAAAACAACAGGAATAATTAACAATAAAATTCAGATCGAACTTTTCCTCGAAGAAAATGAACACTATCTAATTAAGGTAAATTATCAGAATAATTCAAATCTTGGAATTATCTATGGAGATCAGATAATTATATATGGCGACTATACTTCTTTAGACGGGAACACCCCGTTTATTGATGCACGATACATAGAAATAGTAGAAAACTAATCGTAATCATCTAATTTGTGTTGATTGGGCATTAGCTTTAATTTGCGAATAGTATCCACAACATCTTCGTTTTCTTTCATCAGAATTTTTGTTGCATATTTAAAATAATCGAAGTCCTCATAAACCAACGACAATAATTCGTTGCAAATTATGAACGGATAAACATAATGAATGTTATGAGCTACTGATTGGTTATACATTACCATCAGTTCATCTTTACTTATACTCATGTTTAATTCTCTTTTTATTACGCGTGAAAGATTACGCGCGTTTTTTATAGTTGGAAATAATTGAGAAATATTAAATTTAAAACATATTTCTTCTGCTTGATTCAGTATCGACTGGTTAACATGCTTTTTAAACTTTTTAGCTTCATCCGGATAATATTTTATTTTGATTAGATAATCGATGAATAATGATTGACATAATAACGGAAATAATTCTAATAAGATATTCTCTGGAGAATATTTCTGAATATCATGATGAAGTTGATCGCTTATTCCATGAGCAAATTCGTGAGCAAGATCAACAGCAACGCTGATTGAGTGACTGCATTTTATATTGGCAATCCAAATATTTGCCTCTGGTAAAAATGCGCTAAATGATGGTATAGATTGAAAAGAAATCGCCGAATATCGTATTTTATATAAATTCTGGCACAGTAAATACCAATCTTTATCGAGTTTTCGAAAAAAATCCATAAGTAAATTTAGTATTTCCTCATAATCCGGTTGGAAATCTGCCAATTTAATAGTATCTGTTTCCATTTCCATATTCACATGATAAAAATCAAATATTGTACCTATGTAGTCGGCATAATATTCGTGAAGGACATTGCGATCATATAAATATCGACTGGAAAAAATATCATTAGTTTCAACTTGTTGATAACAATCCACCTCTAGTAAATTGATCAATAATTGTAAGAGAGCACATTCTTGTTTGACTTCTGAAGAACATGGAAGTGCTTCAAGTCTATCTAAAGTTTCTTTAAAATAATTTATATCCCAACCAAAACACATATTCTTTTCATCGTTTATATTTATCCCCATAATATCACCTAGTTAGTCTATAGTATCATAATATTACTAACACTAGCTATTTAATATTTTAATTTTTTTTATTTGTGGTAAAATATTAGGGAAATTTGGTGGTATTATGGATAAAATTATAGTTAAAGGAGCTCGTGAAAACAATCTCAAGAATATCAATATCGAGATTCCTAAAAATAAACTAGTCGTTATGACTGGTGTTTCTGGAAGTGGTAAAAGTAGCTTAGCTTTTGACACTATTTATGCTGAAGGACAACGACGTTATGTTGAATCACTTTCGGCTTATGCTCGCCAGTTTTTAGGTGGATCAGAAAAACCAGATGTAGATTCTATCGAAGGGTTAAGCCCAAGTATTTCTATTGATCAAAAGACGACAAATAAAAATCCGCGTAGTACGGTCGGAACGGTAACGGAAATATATGATTATCTACGTCTTCTATTTGCACGTATCGGAACACCTTATTGTCCTGAACATAATATTCCAATAAAATCTCAAAGTATCGATGAGATGACTAATCGCATCATGGAATACGATACAGGTACGAAAATAGAAGTATTAGCACCTATTGTTCATGGCGAAAAAGGAACTCACAAGGAAGAATTCGATAAATTGCGTAAAGAAGGTTTTTCCCGTGTTAGAGTTAATGGCAAGATGATGGACCTTTCAGATGAGATAACATTAGAAAAAAACAAAAAAGATAATATTGATGTTATCATCGATCGTATAGTAATTAAAGATGATGAGCGAAGTCGCTTATTTGAAGCAATCGAAATGGCAACTAAAATGGCTGATGGAAAAGTTGTTGTAAACGTAATTGGCGATAAAGAAATTTTGATGAGTGAAAAATATGCTTGTCCCAACTGTGATTTTTCATTACCAGAATTAGAGCCACGGATGTTTTCTTTTAATGCTCCTTATGGTGCATGTCCTATGTGTAAAGGGCTCGGTGTCACTAAGCATATATCGGAAAATCTACTTATTCCTGATCGAAAAAAATCCATATTAGATGGGGCTATAAAAACTTTGACTATTGATGATAATATCGATACTACACGACTATTGACAATCGCAAAAGCATTAAATATCGATTTATCAGCACCAATAGGCAGTTTGAATGAGGATCAATTAAAGATAATATTATATGGTACTGATGAAGAATTTTCCTTTGAATATACATCTAAAAACGGTAATAAACGTTATACTACTGAAAGCTATGAAGGTATTATAACTAATCTAGAGCGTCGTTACGTTGAAACTAATAGCACTTGGATAAGAGAGTGGATTGATGGATATATGATCGAAAATACATGTCCATTATGTCATGGTTCTCGACTTCGTGAAGAAATATTGAGTGTTAAAGTTGGTCGTAAAAATATTTGGGAAGTTACGAATCTCTCTATCAAAGAACTTATTACTTTTTTTCAAAATTTAAAGCTTAATAAAAGCGAACGAGAAATAAGTGACTTAATTATCAAAGAGATTAAATCACGCCTTGAGTTTTTGGATAATGTCGGTCTTAATTATTTGACTTTATCACGATCGGCCTCAACTTTGTCCGGAGGTGAAGCTCAACGTATCCGTCTTGCAACTCAGATTGGCAGTCAATTAAGCGGTGTATTATATGTCCTCGATGAACCTAGTATAGGACTTCATCAAAAGGATAACGATCGTCTCATCAACAGTTTAAAAAATATGCGTGATTTAGGAAATACATTGATCGTCGTCGAACATGACGAAGATACGATGCGCGAGGCTGATTACTTAATCGATATTGGACCCGTTGCTGGCAGTGAGGGTGGTTATGTCGTCGCTGCTGGAACTCCAGAGGAAGTTATGAAAAATGAAAATTCTATAACTGGAAGATATCTCAGTGGTAAAGAATGCATACCAGTTCCTAAAAAACGCCGTAAGGGAAATGGTGAGTTTATCACGATAAAAGGAGCTCGCGAAAATAATTTAAAAAATATAAATGTCAAATTTCCATTAGGGACTTTCACATGTGTTACAGGTGTTTCTGGCAGTGGTAAATCAACTCTTGTAAATGAGATCCTATGCAAATCTTTAGAAAAATACGTTTATGATCGAAAAGTAGAACCGGGCAAGGTAAGAAGTGTTACTGGAGTCGAAAATGTCGATAAAGTTATCCAGATAACGCAGGATCCTATAGGAAGGACACCTCGAAGTAATCCGGCAACATATACGGGTGTATTTGACGATATCCGCGATGTCTTTGCCGAAATGAAGGAATCCAAAATTCGTGGCTATAACAAAAGTCGCTTCTCCTTCAATGTTAAAGGAGGGCGCTGCGAGGCCTGTTGGGGAGACGGTGTAAAGAAAATCGAAATGCATTTTTTGCCCGATGTCTATGTGCCTTGTGATGTTTGTAAGGGAAAACGTTATAATAGTGAAACTCTTGAAGTAAAATTTAAAGGGAAGAGCATTGCTGATGTCTTAGATATGCGCGTTTCTGAAGCTTTTGAATTTTTTGCCAACGTCCCTAAAGTTCGTAACAAATTACAAGTGTTGATGGATGTTGGATTATCATACGTTACTTTGGGACAAAGTGCTCCAACTTTATCTGGTGGAGAAGCAGGCCGTGTTAAATTAGCTAAAGAGCTTCAAAAAAAGCCGACTGGTAAATCCGTCTTCATTCTTGATGAGCCGACTACGGGACTTCATTCTGAAGACATAAAAAAGTTACTCGTAATCCTTCAAAGAATCGTGGATAATGGAGATACTGTAATTGTCATAGAACATAATCTAGATGTTATCAAAGTGGCAGATTATATAATCGATTTAGGACCGGATGGCGGAGATAATGGTGGAACGATTGTTGCAACTGGAACTCCAGAAAAGGTAGCTAAAGTAAAAGAATCATATACTGGTCAATATCTTCTAAAAAAGTTAAATGTCGATAACTAAATAGTTATTGACATTTTTATTAATTGAAATATCTCAAGAGATACTTTATAATTAGATAGGAGAGTGATGATATGGATCCGGTCTTAATAACTATTGGTGGTTTTGAAATTCGCTGGTATTCAGTATTGATATTGATAGCAGCATTTTTAGTATTTGCTTTAGTTCAAACAGAAGCAGCACGTTTTAAAATAAAACAAGATTTTTTATTTAATATGATGTTTTGGGCTTTAATATTTGGTATCATTGGTGCCCGTCTTTATTATGTTATTTTTAATATTGATATGTTTAAAGATAATCCTATTGATATTTTAAAAGTTTGGAATGGCGGACTAGCTATTCATGGAGGGTTGATGGCTGGCTTAATAACGATAATCCTTTATACTAGAAAATATAAGGTTAGAACCATTCGTATTCTTGATATGGTATGTGTACCGCTATTATTAGGTCAAGCAATTGGTCGTTGGGGAAACTTCTTCAATCAAGAAGCTCATGGAGCCGCAACCACTATTGAAAGATTACAATCTCTATTTGTTCCGGATTTTGTTATAGAAGGAATGACGATTGATGGAGTAGTTTATAGTCCAACGTTCTATTATGAGTCAATTGCATGCCTTCTTTTGTTCATTGCCTTGTTGTTTATTCGCCGTGGCAAATATGTTAAAGTTGGAACAATGACAGCACTATACTTAATGGGATATGGAACAATTCGCTTCTTTATCGAAATGAGTCGAACAGATGCTCTTATGTTAGGAGGATTCAAAGTAGCTCAGATTGTTTCGGTAATTATGTTTATAATTGGATTGGGTATGTTGATGATTTTAAGTAGAAAAGGAAAATTTGAAGACTTATACAATGATAATAGTAATGTCGAGAAAGTTAGATTTTAAACATTCACATTGCTAATTGCAAAGATAGATGGTAAAATTTATTAAAGGAGTATAGAAAATGACAATACAAGATAAAATAGATACTTTAAAAATATATATTTCTAAGATGAATCAAAATACTCAAGAGGATAAAGACGAACTAAATGCAATCATAGTAAATGCGGACATTTTATTTTCTCAAGATAATATTTCTCGATTAGATATTGACCTTCAAGAAGAAGCATATGATAAATGGAATAAGATTTTGGATTCGGCATTGATGTTGTTCCCCGAATATAATATTCAATTCGATAATATTGGTGGGAAAAAATTAAATTAGCACGTAAGTGCTTTTTTGTTGATTATTTGCATGACAAATGTTGATACTTTTTTTTCGGAAATAACATAGATTATAATAGAAAGGAAAGTGAGAAAGATGAATAACTGTCAATGCGTCAACAGATGCAACCCGACGTGTCCACCTTTTAATCCGCCGTGTTCATCTCCAACTGGACCGACTGGTCCTACTGGAGCAACAGGTGCAACTGGAGCGACCGGAGCCACCGGAGCACCAGGAATAAATGGATGTAATGCTCGAGTAGTTGTAGGAACTACACAGACTGGCCAACCGGGTACACAAGCGATAGTTACTAATACAGGAACTCCATGCAATGCCATTTTAAATTTCACAATACCTATGGGTGTTAGTGGACCAACAGGCGCAACCGGAGCTACTGGTCCAACGGGTCCAACCGGACCAACCGGAGCCACGGGACCAACTGGAGCTGCTGGAACAGGTATTGCAGCAGAAGGATTCTTTAATAGTTATGCCGATTTAATTGCAACTTATCCTGTAGGAAGAAGTGGGCAAGCGTTTATTGTCGGCAGTGATTTATATGTTTGGGATCCTTTGACCAATAGTTGGCAAGGAACTGGCGTTGTTGCTGGCCCAACCGGCTCAACCGGACCGACGGGACCAGTAGGAGCAACCGGGGCACAAGGAATTGCCGGAGCAGTTGGAGCAACCGGCCCAACCGGAGCCACCGGAGCGACCGGAGCAACAGGCGCAACTGGTATAACTCCGAACATTTTGATTGGAACTGTTACAACTGGAACACCGGGATCTACAGCTTCAGCATCGATAACGGGAACAACTCCAAACTTCTATTTGAATCTTGTTATTCCTCAAGGTCCAACCGGAGCCACGGGAGCAACTGGATCTTCTGGCCCAACGGGAGCTTCAAGCACTGTAGCTGGACCGACCGGACCGACTGGAGCAACAGGCGCAACGGGAGCTACTGGAGCAGCTAGTACTGTAGCAGGCCCAACTGGACCAACAGGCGCCACCGGAGCAACCGGACCAACTGGAGTATCGGGAGCAACCGGCCCAACAGGTGCATCAGGAGTAACTGGCCCAACTGGACCAACAGGCGCCACCGGAGCAACCGGACCAACTGGAGTATCGGGA
>CALVQL010000009.1 GCA_944358235.1 uncultured Bacilli bacterium | reverse complement strand
GCTATTAATGGGGGAAATCTTTATACTCCTTATATCCTTAAAAGTATAGCTGAACCTGAAACAAATCAAGTAATAGTTTTAAATGAACCTATTTTAAAGAGAAATGTCATTAGTAGTGAAACTAGTGAACTAGTTCGCTATGCTTTGGAAAGTGTTGTTGCTCAAGGTACAGGTCGTAACGCCTATATTAATGGATATCGTGTTGGTGGAAAGACTGGAACAGCGCAAAAGGTAAAGAATGGGGCATACATGGAAGGCAATTACATTTTATCGTTTATCGGCTTTATGCCAGCTGATGATCCTGAAGTAATCGTCTATGTTGCTATCGACAATCCTAAAGGTGTTGTTCAATATGGTGGTACAGTTGCTGCTCCTGTTGCTAAAAACGTCCTAGAAAGTTGTATTGATATCCTAGGAATTGAAGAGAGTGAAAGTGATCTCGAACGAGTTTATGAGTTGTGGGATGTTAAATATTACGAAGTGCCAAATGTCGAAGGTATGGATAAAGATGATGCCAGAAAGAGTTTGAGTACAAACTTTAAAATTGAATATTCTGGTACCGGAGATAAAGTCATTCATCAATCACCAGAAGCAGGTGAATATGTCAAAGCCGGATCGACGATCAAGTTAATGTTGACGGAATAAATTAGGAGAAAATGTGCATATTAATAAATGACAATTAAAAAAATTGAAAAAATTTCAAAAAAAGCTAGCACTCTCTATTGACAAGTGCTAAAAAGGGTGCTAATATATAATTGTCAGAAGGGAAGTGAACGAATATGTTACCTAGTAGAATATTTTTTGATAATTTCTTTGATGACCTAGAACCAAGTAGAAAGATGGATAAAATGATGAAATGTGATATCTACGAAAAAGATGGTAAATACACTATCGAAATGGATGTTCCAGGATTCAAAAAAGAAGATATCAAGATGGAACTTTCAAATGGATACTTGACTATTTCTGCTGAAAAAACTCAAGAATCTGACGAAAGCGACGATAAAAAATATCTTCGCCGTGAGAGAAAATCTTACGAAAAATGTGAAAGACAATTTTATGTTGGCGACGTCGATGACGCTGATGTAAAAGCAGAATTCAAAGATGGTATCTTGACGATTGTTGTTCCTAAGGAGACTAAGGAAGAAGAATCAAAGAAAGTTATCAATATAGATTAATTAAAAAACTAGTGCTCGACACTAGTTTTAAATTAGAAAAAAATTGGAGGTGAAATTTATGTATCCAAATGGAGAAGAATTAAAAAATGTCTTGGAAAAATATGGTCGTGATATAACGGATGCCGTTCGTGCTAATAAGATCGATCCGGTAATTGGACGCGATGAAGAAATCCGTAATTTGATAAGAATACTATCACGTAAGACGAAGAATAATCCTGTACTTATAGGTGAACCAGGAGTTGGTAAGACAGCTATCGTCGAAGGTCTTGCTCAACGTATCGTCAAAAACGATGTCCCTGATACATTAAAAGATAAACGAGTCTGGGAACTTGACTTATCAGCATTAGTTGCTGGTGCAAAATATCAAGGAGAATTTGAAGAGCGATTTAAAGCAGTTTTAAAGGAAATTAAAGATTCGGATGGCGATATCATAATGTTTATCGATGAGATTCATATGATTGTCGGTGCCGGAAGCAACAATGCTATGAACGTCGGAAATATGTTAAAACCGATGCTTGCTCGTGGTGAAATACATCTTATTGGTGCGACGACTTTGAATGAATATCGTGAATTCATCGAACGTGATGGCGCCTTGGAACGTCGTTTGCAAAAAATTATTGTCAATGAACCGAGTCTAACCGATACTCTTACCATTCTTCGTGGACTTAAGGAACGTTTTGAGATATATCATGGGGTAACGATTAAGGATAGTGCTTTAGTAAGTGCTGTTAATCTAGCTGATCGCTATATAACTGATCGTTATCTTCCAGATAAAGCCATCGATCTTGTCGATGAAGCTTGTGCAACTATCAAAATGCAGATGAACTCCGTTCCTGTTGAACTCGATACTCTTACTCGTCAAATTATGACTCTAGAAATCGAGTTAGAAGCGATAAAAAAAGAAAAAGATGAAGTTAGTAAAAATCGTGTCGCTGAGATCAAAGAGGAAATGGAGAAATTAAAACTTCAAGAAGATGAGATGCGTAAGACATGGGAAGAAGAAAAGTCTTTAAAGGATTTAATTAATTCCAAGAAAGAAAAAATTGAAGACTTGAAATTTAAATTAGCGCAAGCTGAAGACAATTATGATTTAGAGACAGCTGCGCGCTTAAAACATGGAGAGATTCCTAAATTAGAGATGGAATTGAGTCAATTGAAATTATCTATGGACAATCAGATTCTTTCCGATACCGTATCTGAGGATAATATCGCCGAAATTGTCAGTCGATGGACCCATGTTCCAGTTAAGAAACTAGTTGGTGGCGAAAAAGAAAAACTCCTATCTTTAAAGCAAAATCTAAAAGAGCGTGTCAAAGGACAAGATGAGGCTATCGAATTAGTAAGTGATGCGATTATTCGTGCCAGAAGCGGTATTAAAGACCCAAATCGTCCAATTGGTTCATTTATCTTCCTCGGACCGACTGGTGTTGGTAAGACTGAAGTTGCTAAATCTTTAGCATATGAGCTATTTGATGATGAACGTCACATGATTCGTATTGACTGTTCGGAATATATGGAAGCATTCAATGTTTCGCGTTTACTTGGAGCGCCTCCTGGATATGTTGGATATGATGAAGGCGGTCAATTAACGGAAGCTGTTCGTCGAAACCCATATAGTATCGTTTTGTTTGATGAAATCGAAAAAGCACATCCGGATGTCTTTAATATCTTATTGCAAATTCTCGATGATGGAAGAATAACCGATTCTCAAGGAAGAACTATCGACTTTAAAAATACGATAATTATAATGACTTCCAATCTTGGTAGTGATATCATCCTAAATGATGATGAAAATCACGATGAAGCTATTATGAAATTGTTAAAATCGACATTCCGTCCGGAACTAATAAATCGTATCGATGAGATCGTTATATTTAATTCTCTATCTAAAGATGTCATTTACGAAGTATTAGATCGCTTGATAAAAGATTTAAATAAACGTCTTGTTCATATGCATTTTACGATCAATATTTCGAATGCTGCCAAAGATTATATTATCGATAATTCTTATAGTAAGGAATTTGGTGCCCGTCCAATTAAACGATACATCACCAAAAATGTCGAGACATTGCTCGCTAATGCAATTTTAAATGAAACTGTCCATGAAGGGGATCATTTGACTATCGATGTCCGAGATGACGTATTAGTAATAAACAGAGAAAATTAATTTTCTCTGTTTATTTTTTTTATATATTGGTATAATTTTATTTGAAAGTTAGGTGAATATATGACAGAAAGAGAAATTAAAGATCGTTATCGTTATTTAGTTTCGGGATATTTTGGAGTAAAGTCTGTAGAAGATTATCCCCATCGCCTTTTCTTGTTAAAAGATTTAAAGGAATATATATCACAATATGTTGAAGATACATTTATCGAGGATTTCGACTATGAAGGTGAAGCAACTCGAATTGAAAGGGAAATTAGTCGTAAAGATAAACTACAAGATGCATTAATATTTTTAAATGAAATAGACGGCCCAATCGACATAATAATCGACATAAAAGTAATGCTAAAAGACTTAAAATACAAAAAATAGAGGAGTTAATCTTAATTCCTCGTTTTTTAGCTAAAATACCGACTTTCAAATTTGACAATATTAGATGTTTGTGCTAGAATATACGGCAATTCAAGGGGGAATTGGTAATGAAGCTAGATAGGATTTTAGGGGTTATTCTATCTTTGGCAATTGTGATAATGGCTTATGGTTACTATACATTATCGGATTCACAAGTTCATGAAAACTCATTTGAATTAATTGGGGATACTGGCTCAATCGAAGAAGGAATTGTGGATTATAACGATATCGTTTTAAGCAATGAAACCACTTCTGATTCTAATGTCATTACGTATACCAATAATAATTCGTATTCGTTAAATTTATCAGCAGATAATATCTCAGTTTGGTGTACTGGTATTGGTGACAATAAAGAGTATGATGAAAATCTTGCCAACAATGGTTTAAAAGTCAACGCTTTATTTGCCAGGGAAAAAAATGGGCAAAAAGCCTCGACTTTAGAGGTTAGTAGTGGTAATACGGCATATATCTACATAACGTTAGAATATGTCTTTGATGAATATCCACAAAATGATGTCGAATGTCAATTTGGTCTTGATCTCAATATAGCCGGTTAATTTGACTTTACTTCGTATTTGTGCTAGTATATCGGACAAATATAAAGAAGAAAAGAGGGGGTTTTATGAGAAGACGCAGAAAGAAGTTGAAGATTTTTGCCAACACGATATTGCGACTAACACCATATGTTCTCGTTCTTGGTGGTGCATCTTGCTTTGTCGTTAGTTCTTTCAAAGGAATGATTACTGATAATCTCACGAACGACTCTATATTGAAATTTGTCAATGAAAGAGAAACGGACATAGAAATTCCCGAAGAGGAATCGACAGTAGTTTTTGAAGAAGAGACGCAAGAAAGTGTTGAAGAGAACGTTGAGGAGAGTACTTTAGAAAGCACAGTTGATTATCCTGAAACCGTCGAGCTTGAAAAAGAAGAACATATATCGAGTGAATTATTGGACTCCGGATATGAATTCCTAAATATCGATTTTTCAGGACTAAAGGAAGTCAATGCAGATACATGTGCATGGATAACCATTGATGGAACTAATATCAACTATCCAATTGTAAGAGGCGATGATAATGAATACTATTTAAAACATAATATTTATGGAGAGAGTAGTAGTTCAGGAACATTATTCGTCGATTATCGCAATAACTCGTTGGAAAATTCAACATATGATTTAAGTGATTTCACGATTGTATATGGGCATCATATGGTAGGGGGCCAAATGCTTGCTCAGATATGTAATTACAAATCGCAATCATACTATGATGAACATCCATATGCTGTTATTTATACACCAGATGGATATGCTTATAAAGCATCATTCTTTGCTGGAGTTATAATTGATGGTGATGATGAAACAGCAGTATTTACAAGTGATTTCGTGGATGCCGATATGTATGATAATTACATTGACAATATCAAAGAAAATTCAACATTTGAAAGTCAAGTCCCAATAGAATATGGGGACAAAGTCATAGCTTTAGTAACTTGTAGTTATGAAACGAATGACTCCCGCTATGTCTTATATGCCAAATTAGAAAAACAATTAATCAATACCATCGAATATGGTGATAATAGAGTTTTAAATAAATAAAGGAGAGATAATTATGAAGATATCTAGATTAAAATTTTATGCCGCTGTAATTCCATTAGTAGCTAGCGTTAGTTTTGCTAATACAAAGGCTGTTACAGTACATGCTGAAGAAGAAGAAGTTTTATATGAAGTAACTGATGAAAATGTCGGTGAGGTTATCTATGAAGATATCCAACCAAATGAAGTTCCAAGCGAATCTCAACCATCGACACCTAGCGAATCTCAACCAGAAACGCCAAGTGAAACACCAAGTGAAACACCAAGCGAAACTCCAAGCGAATCTCAACCAGAAACACCAAGTGAATCTGTAAGTGAATCTCAAGAAGAGACGAAAGAAGCTACGGGAACAGATCCTAACGAGTTTATCGATGCTGATAACTATGACCCAGCTAAAGATCCGGATCCTAATGCGGGTAACGAAATTCCTGATTCTGTAAAAACTGAGGCTGAACGAAAGGGTATTACTCCAGAAACTCCAGAACCTGAACCGGAACCAGAACCTGAACCGGAACCAGAAAAACCACAAACACCAGAGACTCCAGAAACACCTTCGAAACCTTCAACTCCGGAAACACCGGAAACGCCAGAAGTTCCAGAAACTCCACAACCTATTCCAGATACTGGTGATGAAGTTTCAAAATATTTAGTAGGTGGTATTGCTCTAGGAACTCTTGGGTTTGGATTAAAAGGATTCTTCGGAGTAATCAAAAATGGTGTACAAAATATTTTCCAATTATCAGCTAATGAGGATCAAAGAGTAGTTAGCTCTCGTCGTAAATTTAGAAAGAATAAGGGGAAAAGTAAGAAATTGAGATAATCAATTTCTTTTTTTTGTTAAAAAACATATATATTAATGAAAACTTGATGTAAAGTTAGTTTTTTTAATATATTAATTAACATGATCCGTGTTGTATAATACTGGTAGGCGGTGAGATTTATGCTAATATTAGCCAAATCTATACTTGGTTTGACTTTGGGTTTTGTTCTTGCTATTATCGTTGCATTTTTAATTATCCCTGTTTTGAAAAAACTCAAAGCGGGACAAAACGTCAGTCGTTTGATTAATAAACGTCATCTTAAAAAAAATGGAACACCGACAATCGGTGGTTTAATTTTCATAATACCACCACTTATTGCTATAGCAGCTTTAGCTATAAAGGGAAGTATTGAAATAACTTCTAATTTAGTAATCGTACTATTCGTCTTTGTAGCATATGCGATTTTGGGATTTATCGATGATTTCTTGAAGATAAAATATCACAATAATAAAGGTTTATCGACGATTACTAAATTAGTAGCTCAAATTTTTATAGCTGTTATCTTCTATACGATATATAAGCACAATGGTGGAACAACTAATCTCGAAGTAACGTTATTAAATATCGATTGGCCTTTAGGTTGGGCTTATGGAATATTTATCTTGTTCTTGCTTGTTGGAACGACAAATGCGGTTAATATTACCGATGGACTTGATGGACTTTGTGGTGGTTTATGTGTCATGGCGTTCCTAGCTTATGGCGTAATATCATGGGGTAGTGATTGGGTTGTCGGATATGATGGACTAGCTATTTTCTGTTTTGTTCTCGTCGGAAGTATTCTCGGATTTTTGCTTTTCAATACCCATCCAGCGCGAGTATTTATGGGAGATACGGGTTCCCTTGCTTTAGGAGGTGCTTTAGCTTCTGTCGCAATACTTTCTCACCATGAGATGTCTTTAGCATTGATCGGTGGTGTATTTGTCATCGAGACTTTAAGTAGTTTTATTCAAATTGTTGCTATAAGAAAATTCAATCGTAAAGTATTCTTGAAGGCACCACTTCATCATCATTTCGAAGAGTTAGGCTGGTCAGAACAGGATATTGTCAAAGTATTTTGGGTTGTCGGATTCCTCCTTGCAATGTTTGGTGTCATATATGGTGTATGGTTATAAGAAGATTTCATCTTCTTTTTTTGTGAAATTCAAAAAATATGATATAATACAATTCACCAAAAAGGGGGATTGCTATGAAAAGAAATTTTCGTAAAATAAGTTTAGCATTGCTCTTATCGGTTTTGATTCCGTTTGAAGCAGGATGTGCTAAAACTAATACTGCCCAATCAGCACCTAAAGACAATATTTCAAAAGAAATAGAAGACGATTCAGTAGCGAAAATAAAAGAAGAAGTAGAAGATTCTCTGAGTGAAAGAGAAGTTATTTCATATTTTAAAGAATATCAACCCCAATATTACTTTGAAGAATCTTTGATTACACCAGCCAAAGTGGATGAAATCATCGAAAAATCTACTCAAGACACGGAATGTACTTTTGAATTCGATGGAAACATCGACAATATTATCGAAATAATTCAAAAAAATTCTAATACTCATATTTTGGAACACCCGGAATATTCCTCAGCTTTTACTACGGATATTTTAAAAATAGATGAATATAGTGATCAAATCGATTTTGAAATATCTTTAAAAAATGTTTTCGAGGAACTTATTGAAAAGGGAACTAATAATATCGACGAAGACTTTCACCGCATGCAAGATCTCAAAATCGTCTTTGGTAATTGCCAGGAAGAAGAAGAATCAAATGAACGTATTCTGCTATACGATGAATTTGAAAGCCTAGTATTAGGATCATATGATGTCATCGATAACGTAATTGTATTAGACAAAGAAACTATAAAAATCGATATGGAAATGTACGATGAATCGTTCTTGGAAGCATTATATAAAACGCTACTTCACGAGATAAATCACGTCCGTCAGCAAAAATGTCCTTGCCGTATTACTGAAGAACTTAATCAAACCGATTTATCCTATGATGAATATCCGACATTTATTATGGAATCTTCAGCCGAATCCGAAATATATAATCTCGATAAAGAAATATTTTCCTATGGCAAAGACTCTTTTGATTATACTTATCATGAATTGCGCGAATACGAATCTCTTTTACTATTGCTTGCATTATTCGATACAGATAAAAATATCGACGAATTTTATAAAGCAATCTTTGATACTGATCTTGAAGCATTACTTACATTTTTTAATGTCGAAGAAAAAGATACATATACATTCTATAAATTATGGTATATCATCGATTCTTTAGATTTTAGAACCGATCTTTCTAATTCTATGTATTCTGAGTCCGAATATGGAAATATAACTCTAGGTGAATATCAAGAAGACATCGGCTATGCCTATCGTACCCAGATATTTGCAATGTCGCTTGCTAGACTGAGTGAGTATACTGTCAATAATGATGATTTTACTTTAATAGATAACTTATTGATGTTTAATATAATAAAGAATAAAATCGTTGCTAATGCATATATTTATGAAGAAATTGGTGATGAAATAGTCAAAAAATATGATTCCGTATTTGTCGATGAGGTTTTGGGCCTCGAACAAAAATATCGTGAATTTTTAATATACCATTATGATGTGAATCCTGATGAAATTACTGATCTTGAATATTATGAGGTAAATAAATATGGGGACACCTTAATGGGATTAGTAAATTCTTCTTGGGAATACGACGAAACTTATCTCGAAAAATCCGAAGAATTGTTGAAAAGATTTCCTCTGTTAAAAGCAACTGTATTCCCGGATGTATACTTCATCGATTACTTCAACGAAATGAAAGAAAACAATTCGGCATTAGTATTGACAAAATAAGAAGAGTAATCTTCTTTTTTTTATTATTGTGAATAGAATTTATTATGAAAAAGTCAATAATAATATTTTTTTGCTGTATGTTTTTGGTACTATTTGGCATTGTCATGATTTACTCTTCATCATATGTATGGGCAGAGTATAAATTCGACAATCCCTATAAATTCGCCATTCATCAAATTATATTTGCTATAATCGGTTTTTTCTTGTTGATTATAGCAAGTAAGATTGATTATCACATATATTATCGCTATGCTAATTGGATTTTACTTATTTGTGTAATTCTCTTAGTTCTCGTCTTAATTCCAGGAATCGGTGTTATTCGTAACGGTTCACGTAGTTGGTTTGGAATTGGCTCTTTTGGTATTCAGCCAAGCGAACTTAGTAAAATTGGACTTATTATCTTCGTATCTAAATATCTAGCAAACAATGAGCGAACGATGGACAATATTTTTAAAACAGCACTTCCCATATTAGGTGTAATTATGTTTATCTTTGTCTTGATTCTATTAGAACCTGACTTTGGAACAGGGGCAATTCTCGTTCTTTCCTTAGTCGTCTTAATATTTACTTCGAAGATTAAATTATCATTCTTCATAAAATTAGGACTTGTTGGAATTTTAGGGATAGTGGCATTAGTAATTGCTGCACCATATCGAATGGCCCGTATTTTGGCATACTTGAATCCATGGAGTGATCCCTTAGGTAGTGGATTTCAAATAATTCAAAGCCTCTATGCAATCGGTCCTGGTGGACTTTTCGGATTAGGATTAGGTAATTCTATTCAAAAACACTTTTATCTTCCAGAACCACAAACAGACTTTATATTTGCTATTATTTCAGAAGAACTAGGTTTTATGGGAATACTCATACTAGCAATAAATTATATCTTATTATTTTATAGTGTTTTAAAAATTTCTCTTCGAACACGTAACTTATTTGGAAAATATCTCTCATTTGGCTTAATAATCGAATTAGTACTTCAAACCCTTTTGAATTTATTAGTTGTAGTTGGTCTTATTCCAGTAACAGGTGTAACATTGCCGTTCTTATCCTATGGAGGATCGTCATTATTGGTCAGTATGACAATGATTGGTATAATCTTAAATATTTCTAAAAACAAAGACAGCTAATTATTAATTAGCTGTTGTTTTATATGTAAGTGTGAAAATTTTTCACTACCTTATTGTAAAAAAAATATGCTAATCTATAATTAAGGAAAGAAGAATGTTGGATTTAAATATTTGTATTAATAACGGCATTATAAGCGATTATTTTTGCTTATTATGTAATAGAAAAGATAGGAGGTGAAAAGATGAAGAATTTCAGAATAATAATATTGCTTGTAGCAGTAATTATAAGCGGCACGATATTCATTTATACTGCATCGGCTACGGTATTAAAAACTTATACGAGTTCCCTAAGTCTAGGAACTGGAAAAAGTTTAGTTGGAAGTACTAGAAGTTACTCATCATCAGGAGCATTTAAAATGTCTATTACTCCAAATTGGTTGGAGAAAGAAAGTACGCAAGTTCGCTCTCAATTAATTAAAGTAAATTCAAATACTAGTACTCTAATAGGAACGCAGACTTATAAATTTACAGAAACCGGAAAAGCTTTAAAAAAGACATTTACCAAAAATTCTCCGGCAGGTAATTATTATTATACATTTACTACTAAAATAGGGTCTACATCTTATGGGGGAATAACAACATCATCAACCGGAGTAAAAATGACACTTGAAACAGCTGAAGCTTAAGAAAATAGTGAGGCGATTTTATACACGTCTCACTATTCTTTCTTTTTTTAGGAGGTTAATTATGTTTAGAAACAAATATGCTGAAATAATTTTAATAATGCTTACTATTATTCTGTTAATAATGTTTAGTATTATTAGAGTAGTATACAAAGAAAAGGATACCCAAAATAATTATCAGAGAATATTTTCAATTGGTACAAAAGATTCTGATTTAAAAAGTTATTTGGGATACTATGATGGTTATTATTATTATGTGGATGGATTTAAAATTGATGATATATACGTTGTACAAAGTGAGAGTTTACAACCCATAGACTCATCAATTATTAAAACTGCCCAAGAAAATATACTTGATGGCCAGAAAGTTTTTATGATTGCCAAAGAGAAGTACAACATAGAAAATTTGTTTGATGCAATATATTTGCAAGATGAAAGCATTGCAGTATTCTTTGATGAATTGGAAAGTATTCAGGAAACAAACATTATATTAAAAGAGAAGGCATCGTTTAATATAAGTTTGGACTCACTTGATAGATTAGATGATAGCGATAAATTTACAAGAGTTTTTTCGGCATCTAATGGCGGAGCAATATATTTAAAAAATATAGAGATTACAATGTCTGTTAACGAAAAAACAATAAAAAATGATGAATTAATTGAACTTGCTAATAACAATTGTACTGCCGACCAAATCTTCAGTATTATCGATGATAAGTATACTGCATTATATGAAGATTCCCCATTATCAGAAGAACTTATTTCTACAACTGGATATGAATATAATAATGATGAATATCTTGTAGTTGAGAAAAAGAAAAATAATGATAGAGTAGATTACTATATATATTTAGAAGACATTGATGAATTCAAGGCAAGATTAGGATTTTAAGGAGTAAGTATTATGGATATGGTGACAGTTGAAAGTTGTAGTAAAAGTTATAAAAAAAATAAAGAAGTTATTTTAGCATTAAAAAATATAAGTTATAGTTTTAAAAAAGGAATATTTTATTCTATAATGGGGCCTTCTGGAAGTGGTAAATCAACTTTGATAAATATTTTGGGAGGATTAATAGAACCTGATAATGGCAAAGTTTTGTATTTTGGCAGTACTATTCGTGGAGATAATAATTTGTCGAAATTACGTAATCAGCATATTGGAATGATTTATCAATCATTTTTATTAAACGAGAATATGACCGCTTTAGAAAATGTCTTGCTCCCAACATATATTAATCATTCTTACAAGAGTATCGATAATGTTGTTAGATGCCGTCAAATATTACAGGAGTTGGGATTAAAAAAACGTGAAAATCATTATCCAAAGGAACTTTCTGGGGGAGAACAACAACGAGTTGCAATAGCTCGAGCTCTTGTTAATAATCCTGACATAATTTTGGCTGATGAGCCAACTGGAAATCTTGATAAAAAGAATGAAGAATATGTGTTTAAATTGTTAAAAAAACTTTCTACTGATGGAAAGTGTGTGATAGTTGTCAGTCACAACGAAAAAATTCTTAAATATTCGGATATCAATTTGGAACTTGAAGAAGGTGAATTACGTGAAAAAAAGTAATATTCTTTCTTTAAAAAATGTAACCATGCTATTCTTAATATTTTTATTAAGTACTTTTTTGTTAATTGGTATAACATATTATTTTAGTGTTTCAAAATATTACCAGGAATATGTAGAAAAAAACCATGGCTTTAGAATACTTTATCTTCTTTTGGATGACGATTGTGATCGTGGAAAATTAATCGAAAATCTTGAAAATAGCGAACATGTTGAAGATGCTTTTCTTGAAGATGAATATTCTACGTTTGGAATTATTAACGAATATCAAAGTGATGAATTTACTGGAGAAGTATTGTTAATTGGTGTCGATCCGGGAATGCAAAAAATAATAGCAGGGAGTGATCTTAATGATTCTGAATACGGAATGATTTGCCCATCTTCAATATATCCGGAAATATTTTATGATGAAAATCCATATGATTATCGGAAAAATATTGATATATCTTCTGATGTCGGTAATACACTTACTTTAAAATATGGAGGCATTAAAGAATTTAAATTAAAACTATTAGGAGTATTTGACAGAAGTTTTGATTATACCGATCCAAATGTATGTTATGTAACGCATAAAACATTACGTTATTTGAATGATAATACATATGATTATGATATTTCTTCGAATTCAGGTATATATGTTTTAATTGATGATTTAAAAAATAGAGAAAAACTTTATGAATATAAAGGTGTAGAGGATGTGTATTTGGTTACTACTATACGAAGTGATAAATTACAAAATATAATATTCGTCTTGGGAATATTTACAACAATTATGATTTCTTTTATAGTAGTTATGAGTTACTTATTTACCAACAGACAAATAATAAACAATTATCGTAACATCGGAATCCTTCGAATTGTCGGATATAGTAAAAAAATATTAAAAAGAAGATATTATATTAGTAATATTAAATTATGTATTATAGCTATTACATTGAGTATAATTGTGGCTAATTGTTTTCTAACAAATTTTGTTGAAATGTTTTTATATGACAATCCTCAACTTTCATTAATGAATATGCATACCACTTTAAATACCGTTATAATTTCTACAGTAATAATATTAATGACCGTATTATTATCAACATATATTTCGTTAAAAAGGATCGATAATTTAGATATATTGGAGATTATAAATGATTAATATATTAAAGTTAAATATTAAAGCTATAAAAAAGAATCGAACATTTACTAATTATATACTTCTAAATTTAATAATTATATTATTCCTTATGATTAGTATAATAATATATTTTTTTTGTGTTGCTAATATTGATTCGATAATAAATGATGAATCTAATCGCGAATTCTTTATTTATGATTATATAGATATTAGAACTATTGATAAAGATATTATCGATAATATTTATTATGACGTCCTTATTTTAGATGAGAATATTAATAAACATAATTATACTGTGGAAAGTAATAGTGAAATAGATGAAAAATATACTATATATATCAATCAAAGTAATTTAAAAGATTTCGAAATTTATGAAGAATATTTAGATATAAAGTTCAATGAAGACCTCGATAAAAATACCGTTGTTGTCAATCAAACTATTGCTAAATATTTATACGAAAACCATTTTGATAATGAAAATACATTTACATTGGTCGTAAAGTTGAAATATTATCAGGATATCGAAAAATTTTGTCAGTATTTAGACAAAGATGAGATAAAATATAATATTAATAGTGAAAACAATTCTGATATTTCGATTTTTGAAGATGCAAAATTTATCATAAAAATATTAATATTCATAATCAGCGTCTTGTGCATAATTATTTTGATAGTTCTCTATAGTAGTATATTAGTAGAAAACAAGAAAAACATAAAAATATTGAGTGTTTCCGGATTGTCTTCAAAGAAAGTAGCATTAGTTTATTATTTAAGTTACTTGTTTTTTATAAGTCTAATTTTTATACCAGCTATTATTATCATTGCTATAGTTTTATTATTTCTAAATTTAAAATATAACTCTAATCTTTTAGAATATTTTTATTATATGACAATAATACCATATATAGGTTATATAATTATTACCTTTATCACATTGGGTATATCTATGGTGATTTTAAACAAGAAATATTTAAAGCGTTATTTATCATAATTATTTATAAAAAAATTTATTGAAATGTGTGAAATATAAAAAGGGCTTAACAAGCCCTTTACTTATTTTCGTTTTATGTTACGATTTTTTTAAGAGGAAGTAAGATTTCTTGTAAGTGTGAAGTAAAAATGAGAGGTGGTTTTATTAGAAATAATTCTTTTTAAAAAACGGATGTAGGAGTGATGTAATGAACGAAAAAAGAATGGACAGTAAAAAAATTGGTACAGCTATCAGAGCTTTGCGTCAAGAAAAAAGACTGAGTCAACAAGAACTTGCTAATGCTTTGTTTGTCGATAGGACATTAGTAAATAAATGGGAACACGGAAAAGCTAATCTAACAATACATACTTTAAGTTTGCTTAGTCGATATTTTGAAGTGGATATTCGTTATTTCTTTACCGATCAAAAGAGTATAAATGAGAGCGAGGTTATTGGAAATAAAGAATGAAAAAGTACGTGATGATAGTTTTGGTATTATTAATTATTATAGTTTTATCGGGAATGTTTTTATTCATCGGTTATAATTTAAATCCAAATAATAAAGTAGAGAAGTCATCACTTTCAGGAGTGTGGATATCGGATGAGAAAATACTCGAAATAATCGAAAGAGATGGTTCGAATATTATTACGAATGATAGTGGAAATAATTTTTATCTGTTTATTTATGATGATGGGACTTTTTATTCGTTCACTGATGAAATTGTTAATGATGTATATTCGGCGAATCTCAACGAAGGAAAGTATTCAATTGATGAAAACAACGATGTATTTCTCAATTTTGAAAACGAGTGGGGAGATCAATGTCGTTTAGTCGATAATAACAGGTTAGAATGCAATAAATATGCTCATTTCAAAAAGATAAAATAGCTTAGTCTGAGCAACTATCGCGTTCTTTGCAATAAAAATTTTATATGCTAAATTGGATATATAAAGTGTGAGGAGTATTTTATGATTTTAAAGAGTTTTTTTCGTAAGAAGAGTACGAAGATATATATTACGATATTGATGGTATTATTCATATCGCTATTTACTTTAAATGCCTTTATATCTTGTCTTCGTCGTATGAGTCAAGAGGCATATATGGAAACATCTTTTGTCTTTGTTGAAAGTGAAGAAGATAGTAGGGATATATTGGAAAATGACAAGTACGTTGAAAATATTAATACGACTTATCGCGTCGATTATGAAAGTGGTGCTATTAACAGTAACTTAATTGAATATTATGAGTTAGACTATAAATCCATCTTTTTACCTGCTAGTACTATTGATAGAGTAATTGCTCATGATGAGATAATCGTCGGTATTTCTTCGACGGATTATATTCTAAATGAAAGAGAGTTTCCCAATTACTTAGGAAGCATATTGACATTTCTCGATGATGAAGAACGTTTAGAATTGCGTGTTGCTGATATAATCGATACCGGATTACAAAATCGTCTTTATATTTCTGATTCATTATTTGATGAATTGGTCGAATCATCAGATACATATGCTTATCTTATCAATATCAATGACGAATCACGCGAAAGTAAGATTATCGCCAATTTAGCAGAAAATATCGATGGAGATGTTCTATCATTAGTCTCAGAACCGATGTCGAACACGGAAATGCGCATCGAATTGGAAACATATTTAAATTACTTGTCGATTGCGAATTATGTCATCATGGGAATTTTCATAATAGTAATTATTATCGTCAATAAGAACTTGATAAGCGATCTGGAATTCAATAACAAATTAGAACATCGTTTAGGGTACAATAATTTCCAAATAAAGATCAATGTCATTAAACGTTTATTAGCGTTACATATATTAGTATTTATCATTTCAACCATCTTATCGATTCCACTTTTACTTTTCTTAGGTAATTTATTTGAGCTAACTATTCGTCTTACTAATATAACAACTATCTATATCTTGGTTTTCATAATTGTTATTTTTGATATCATATTAGGGCTTATTGCTAAAGATAAATCGATCCGACGTAACTAGCGAATTTGACAAAAGAAGCGATAAAATATATAATATTCGCCAGAGGAAAGGGAATATTATGAAAGAAAAAAATAGAGTAAGAAATTTAGATATTGAGGAAAAAATATTACAAGCATCGGATATCACTCGCATTGCCGATCCAGAAGATGAGCACAGACCTTTTAGTGAAGATTTCTTCCTTGGACATAAAGTAATTTCATCACGTGATTGTAGCAATGTTAAAGTATTTTATTTATCGTTGTTAAGAGATTTGTTCTATCGTTTGCATGATGGGGTCTTTCTTTCCATATCGGATATAACTGATATGCATCACGAAAGAATCGATCGCAGTGAATGGACTTTAGAAGATTATAAAAATTATGTCGATTATTATGGTATATGTCTTCCGTTTGAAGGCCTAAAAGAAGAGTGTCCTCCAGAGGGTGCATATGTCTTTGAACCAGAATCTCTCGTCAACTATGGTTTGAAAAATCGTCATTTGAGACAACCAGAGCTAGTTGAAAAGTTACGTAAGATTAATGAATTTACATATCCTATTATCAAGAAAAATTTACGTAATCCAGAATTTAATCAGAGAAATGTCGGTAGATTACTCGTTAAATCTGGCGAGCATGAAATAAATGATGTTTATGATGCTTTAAGTAAGGATGCAAATGGTGTATCTCTTACCAAAAGATATTCGATGCGCGTTTTTAAATAATAATTACCAATCGCGAAAGGAGCGATTCTTTTGAAAGAAAATCAGAAATTTTCGATAATAATTAATGGAGAAGAACGTGAAGCTAAGATTTTGAGTACTCCGATCATCGATAATGTCGAATATGCGATATATTCTCTTGAAGATGAAGAAGAAGAGTATGTCTTTGCAGCTAGAATCGTCCAAGATGCGGACGGATATGACGAATTAATTGATATCGAAGATGAAAATATCAAAGAAGAATTATTAAAAATAGCACAAAATTTATAAAAGGGGAAGTAAAAATGTTTAATAACACTGATCAGACAAAGGAATTTTTAGATAGTTTAAGTCCAGAGGAATTGAAAGCACTCAAGAAGATGCTTGCTAAAAAAGAGCCGAAGAAAGTCGATGTACCACGCTCAATGCGTTTTAGAAAACCGGCTGATAAAGTTATGGATTTGACATATGGTTTTTTAGGAATTAAAAATAATGACCGCTATTATACTTATAAGGCGATCGGAGCAGTTGAAAAGATGACATCGAAAATAATCGATGGAGTCAAAAGAAAAATGGGAAAATAGACTTAATAGTCTATTTTTTGGTTATTAGTAAAAGTGTATTAAATATGTTATACTTTAATCAGTGATATTTTATGAAGTACGAAGTAATTTTGTATTTATTATTTTTATTTTTGATTTATTCGTTTCTAGGATGGGTTTTAGAAGTGATTGCTCTTGCCGTCAAAGAACGAAAGTTTGTTAATCGTGGAATTACTAATGGACCATTTTGTACGATTTATGGTATTGGCGCGGTCTTATGTACTATCGCTTTAGCTGATGCTACGAATGTGTTTTCCGTATTTATTGGGTGCTTAGTTTATGGAACGATTCTCGAATTTATTACCGGAAGATTCCTCGAAAAATTCAATAAGAATAAATGGTGGGATTATTCACATAAGCGTTTTAACCTTGATGGATATATATGTTTAGAATACTCACTTTTGTGGGGTGCCCTTGGTGTATTAATGTTCTACATTATTAATCCATTTTTAAAATTTATATTTAGTCATATTAATATTGTTATATGTACTATTTTTGTCTTCATCCTTTTATTACTAATCATTATTGATGATATATCGTCATTTGTTACATTGAAGTTTATTAAAACGGACAAGATGAAAGATGTCTCTAATCGCTTAGGTAATTGGATATTCAGACATATAAAAAGACGTTTGGAAAAAGCTTATCCCAATGTAAAAAAGAAACCAAAAGTTAAAGAAAACTTTGCTGAAGGGGTCGGATTTTATAAATTGTTTGCGATATTTCTTTTCAGTTCATTTTTAGGTGCAATAGTGGAGATGATTTATTGTCGCTATTCTATGGGAAGATGGATGTCGCGTAGTTCATTGATATTTGGCGAAGTCTCATTAGTTTGGGGATTAGCATTAGTAGTCGCCAGTGTCTTGCTTTATCGATACCGTAATCGTGATAATACTTTTTTATTCTTTTTAGGCACTATTATTGGTGGAGCTTATGAATATATATGTAGTGTGTTCACCGAATTCTTCTTTGGTACGATATTTTGGGATTATAGCAAAATACCATTTAATATAAATGGGCGAATTAATCTTTTGTACTGCTTCTTTTGGGGATTTGCAACGGTTATCTTTATAAAAAAGATATATCCTGTTTTATCAGAATGTATCGAAGCAATTCCTCGAAAAATTGGTATAATAGTTGCTAATATAATGTTTGTCGTAGTCGTCATAGATCTTATTTTAACAGGATCAGCAATGATGCGTTACAAGACCCGTAATATGGGAGAAGAGGCGACAAATATCGTCGAAGTTATTTGTGATAAATGTTTTGACGATGAATTTATGGAATCACGTTGGCAAAATATGAAACGTGTTAAGAAAGACTAGGGATAATAATGGGAAATATTCTTAATTATGTCAAAAAATATGGTGCGAAAACATTCGAAGAAGAACCGATAAATCGTATCGATGAAGTTATTTTTTCTATCATCTCATATATTGATTTTGATGGGATTGTCGAAGACAAGACAAAGGAAAAAGTTCGCCTAGCTGATGCAGCTGACTTGTTTTTCGAAAAATATACAAAAAAAGATATCAACAAGAATGTCTTGGGGATTCAAGTTGCAATAAAAATATTTTCTGCAATAAGAAATACATCACGCTACCAAGATATGCTTCTTTATAATTATTCTTATAAACGCAATAACTCACAACAATTTTCGGCGATATTCATCGATGTCGATTCCGAATACACTTATATTTCTTTTGAAGGAACTGACGAATTAGTTAGCGGTTGGAAAGAGGATTTTGAAATGTCTTATAAATTTCCAATAGCATCTCAAAAAGATGCTATTCGTTATCTGAATCGCAGTGTAAAATTGTTTTCTCGTCGTAAATATGTGATTTGTGGTCATTCTAAAGGGGGAAATCTTGCTTTAGTTGCTGCAATGTATGCCAATCCGTTGATTAGAAGACGAATTGTTAAAGTAATAAGTCACGACGGTCCAGGGCTAAAAAATCGTCAGTTTATGTCCCGTCAATATCGACGTATTAAGCCAATTTATAATTTGATAATACCGAACTATTCTGTAGTCGGACTCCTCTTGCGTCATGATACGGATTATCAAGTAATTCTATCAAATAAAAATGGGATTATGGCGCACAATGTATTATCTTGGCAGACGAGTGATAATGATTTCGTATCATCCCACTTGAGTTCTTACAGTACTAAAATCGATGAAATTATTTCTTCTTGGCTCGATAAATATAATGATGAAGAACGCGAAGCTTTTGTTAAAGAAGTATTTGCTGTATTTAAACGCGCCAATATCGATAGTTTAGTCGATATCAAAGAATCAGCTCTACCTAATATTATTAATATCATTCATGAAACTAAATATTTGAATAAAGAAACACGTACGATGATTCATGAATTAGTACTTTTCTTTATCGATTATATTAAACGTGATGCAACATCTTTCTTTCATAGTAAGTTTTCAAATCATTAATGGTATATATTTGAAAAAACTTTACATATTAATAAAGAATTTTTAGTGAATAAGTTTACTCTATGGTATAATTTATAATAGAGGGTAGATAATATGGAATTTGAAACTAGACGTCTAATTATAAAAAAATTTATTCCCGAATATATTCCCTTGATGTACACTTCATGGGGAAGTGATCCAGAAGTTGGCCGTTATATGGTTGATTTTCGTCGTGATTGGAATATCGAAGCGTTTACTAAGTATATATATGGCTCATACAAGGACGAATATCATACACGTCTGGTCATTCAAAATAAGAAGACGAATGCCATTATTGGCATGATTTCACTTTATCAAGAAGATAGTCGTAGTAAATCGATTAATATTTGGATTTCTCGTGGTTTTTGGAATAAAGGGTATGGCACGGAGACTTTAATAGGTGTTATTAAAGAAATAAAAAAGACGAGTTTAGAATGTCTTTATGCGACTTGTGATGAGCGTAATTTGGGTGCTGTGAGAATGCTTGAAAAAGCTAATTTTGAATGCATTGATAAGATTCCGGATTATCGCCAAGATATCGATGGTAATCCAGGTGCTGAACTTCTTTATGAACTTGAAATGCGCAAGGTATCTAAGTAATAAGCGATTGTTAATCGTCTAGTGTCGTGTTATAATGACTTTAGGACGGAAGTGTTTTATGTTTGATTTTGATAATATAAAAAAGTTTTTTAAATATGATTGGCACAATATGATCGATACCACTGTGCCTAAAGGAAACAAGACGAAGATAAGTGAAGAAAGTTATAAAGACATTCAAAATGGTGCAATTGTTAAAATTATCGCTGCATGTGTCTCTTTAGCTGCGACAGTTGGAATATCGATGTCGATAGCTTCATTAGCATCGTCATGGTTGGGCATCAATCTCTTTGGTATTAATGCCGATGTCGATATTTCGTTTTCGATTTTTTCTTTTGCTACGTTACCGATAGCAATTTTGTTGTATAATGTTTTAATGCGTGAAAAAGAACAGAATAGTTATCCCCATTTCGTCGTTGGAATAGTACTATTAATACAAAGTTTATATACGCTATTTAGTTTTATAACATGGATAGCTTCTTTCTTTATAAGTCCTTTGTTTGGCTTTTTGGGTATTCTTGGATTAATTATCGATTTGTTTGGTAATATTCATGTCATCGTCGGTTGTGTTGATTTTTGTCAAGCAAACCGAAGCGCATATGAGGCCGCTAATAATCCAGTCAAAGAAGAGGAACCAGCAATTAGTACTAAACCGATAAAGACCGATGAAGTATCACTTCATACCGATTCGGAACCGAAAAAACGTGGCCGCAAGAAAAGTGTTAAATTTTGTACGAATTGTGGAATGCAGCTTCCAGAAAATGCTAAATTCTGTGGAAATTGTGGAACTAAAATTTAAGTAGAACATGATATTTTGTCATGTTCTTATTTTTTTTGGTATTTTATTCGGAATAATTATGATATAATAATATACAGTAAAGGGTGAGCTTATGAATGAGAAGGGTTTAATAGAACAAGTACTTAGAATAATCAATGCAAATTATAGTAATATTTATGTTGTCGACATCCCGATGGATAAGGTTTATACATTTGGATTTAACTTGGCAAACTTACTCGTCATAAAAGATACTATGACATATACAGAATTTATCGATATGGCTTCGAAATTTGTTCATAAAGACGAAGTGTCTCAATATTTCGATGCACTTTCGTTGAATAAATTAGAAAGTGAAGCTCAAAAAGGAAATAACGAGACCAAAGTAAAATATCGTAAATTATGTGAGACCGGTGAATATCGTTGGTTTGTCAATATCATAAATTATTTGCCGTTTGAAGGGCGAAAATTGATATTTATGATGAGTGAAGATGTCAACGAACGTCTAATCGATTCCGAAGAATCTAATTTGAAACTAGAAGAGAAAGTAAGTAAGTATAAAAAGCGAATCGCCTCTGAAAGTGAGAGTGTTTCGCAAGCAGTCGTTGAAATTAATAATCTTTTAGAGAATATGCAGTCGATGGATGGGGCAATTAAGATGCGCGATCCTCAGGCCGTTATCAATTCGATTTTTAATCGTGTAAGTGCCGATCATCCGGATTTAAATGAAGCGATATTAAATAAGATGACATCGATTGTTAATTATAAAAAACCAGCAATACTCATCGTCGATGATTCCGCAATTATCCGTAATTCTTTAAAACGCATTTTTTCTAATGAGTTCGATATTATCATGGCGAAAGATGGTGCTGAGGCAATCGAATTAATGAAGAACAATATTGTATCGCCAAAGGAAAACACAGTTCCAGAAAATATCGTTGGAGTTCTTTTAGATTTGATCATGCCAGTATGTGATGGCTTTAAAGTATTGGATTATATGCGTGATCATAATCTGTTCTCCAAATTGCCTGTTGCGATAATCAGTGGTGATGAAACGCGCGAGACGCGCAAACGAGTCTATGAATATGATATTGTCGACATGTTAGAAAAACCGTTTAATACGGAAAATGTCCGTCGTCGTATTACAAAATTTATAAATCTTCATATAATGAGTAACAATCTTCAAAATATTGTCGATATTCAAAATGAAGAATTAGATAAAAAGGCCGAAAAGAATAACGAAAACGTTCGCTTAATCATCAATCAGATCGTCGAAAATATTTTGAACAGTAAAGAAAGTACTCGTCTAAAAAAGATGGTTCGGATCCTTGCTATAAATTTGGCAAATAAATTTTCTAAGTACAAACTGGATCCACATTTTATCGATGCACTAGTAACTGGATGCCCACTTTATAATATTGGTGCTATAGCAATGAGTGATGACATGGTCATAACATCACAATCGATTAAACAGGAAATTGATTACGGACTTACGATAATCGATTATACTTTAAATGATGATGAAGTGAAGCGTGTTACTGAAAATATCGTTAAATATAGTTGTGAGATGTATGACGGTACAGGATATCCTGATAATTTAAAGGGAATGGACATACCGATAGAAGCACAAATAACTAATATAGCTGTCCGTCTTAATCAATATACTCAGACAAAGTCGATGGTAACTGCCATTAAGCATATTATTGAAAAAGATGCTAAGAGATATAATCCCGATATCATTACAGCTTTGAACGATTCCAAAAAAGAACTAAAGGAAATTTAGAAAAGAGGTATTATTATGCGTAGAAAATTTCAAAATACTTTGATTATCGTCCTTGGGCTTGCAATAATTGTCATGTCAGCTGGATATGCAACTTTTGCTAGTCCTAAAGTTCCGACGACTCCTGTATCATCGACTCAAAAAAAATGGAATGTCGCTTTTGTAAATGTCGCTAAATTAAATACGACGACTATTAGTGATGCTGATATTACAGCTCCTGTACTTGCTGTAGGAGAAGCTAAATTGGATTTTGCTGTCTCTTTAGATGGTAATGAAAATTATGATTTTATAGTTGATGTTGCAAATAGAGGTACCGTCGAAGCAACTCTTACCGACATTTCATGGACGATTGAGGAGTCCGGTAATGAAATCGCCAATACTATTAATGAATTAACTGGTACGAGTGGCGACTTAGAGTATAGCATTTCCTATGTTGACGGTACAGAAATTGCCAAAAATGATATTCTTCGTGTCGGAGCTATTAAAACGATTAAAATAAGTGTAAAAAGAGTTGCTGATGAAGTTTCTGAAGGAACTGTGTTAGGAACTAAGAACTATGAATTTTCGCTATCTTTAAATTATGAATAGGTAAAAAATGCGTAG
>CALVQL010000008.1 GCA_944358235.1 uncultured Bacilli bacterium | reverse complement strand
TTTTTGCTGACATTAGTCTTGGACCTGTTTCTAATATAATTGTTGCGCAAAATAATTATAACATATTTTTAATTTTGTTCAACAAAAAATATTGTTGAAAACTTTTTTTGATTCATAACGGTTAAAACGAACAAATTTTAGTAATTATTTTGAATTACTGTTAAAAAAAGGAAAAGTTAATAATAGAATGTACAGACTTTCATCATTTGTATAAAATCTCAAAAAATCTGTACATCTTACATTTATAAGCCAATAAGGAAAAGCAAATCACCTTTTTCAAATTGAGAATAGTAAAAAAGCAAATGCAATTCAGGCAAACCCTTTTAATGATTATCAAAGTTTATTTTATCGTTATTTTTATACAAAGCAATCATTACTACTTCAATAGTTTCACGTGAAACCATAAGCAAATTCAAAAAATCCCGCATATAATCAAATATAAAATCGATTTTTTACATCATGTTTCACGTGGAACATTTATAAAAACAAGAATCACGTATTTTACTTAACACATTATAACAACTTAATATCTTATTCTTTATGTTTCACGTGAAACCATTCCGCAATCATTAAAACGATCAATACATTATAAGCTTAATATTATTTTTTACAAAAAAGATTACAATACATTTCAATGTTTCACGTGGAACTATTAGTAAAAATTTATTTTTGGTAAAAATAAACATTAAAAATTTAAAATTTAAAATTATATTTCACGTGAAACATAATTTGTTATCGTGTCATCTAACCACATAATATAGACTAAGTATTAAACTTTATACATCATAAAGCCGAAAAAATTTAGACTTTTCACATTGTTTCACGTGAAACTAGTAACAAATTATAAAAAAATGAACAAATTCTATTAATGTTTCACGTGAAACATAAAAAGCGAAGAAATTAATCTTCGCTTTCTTCAGAAATATTATCAACAGTTATATTTTCATCACTATGATCAATAACACTAATAGTCGATACTTTTTGACCATCTTTTAAATTAATTAGTTTAACACCTTGAGTAACACGTCCTAATTGAGAAATTTGATCAACAGCTAGACGTATAAGCATTCCCGAATCAGTAATAATTAACAAATCTTCGTTTTCGTGAACAATTTTATGGCAAACCATATCACCATTTTTCTCATTAAGATTCATAGCTTTTACGCCTTTACTTCCACGACTCGTCATTCGATACTCTGAAACAAAAGTTTTCTTTCCATAACCATTTCTAGTTACAATCAAAATGTTATCGTTTTCAGATCCAACTTCCATTCCGGTACATAATCCACCATCCAAATTGATACCTTTAACACCAGAAGTAGTTCGACCCATCGGTCTAATCTCATGCTCATCAAATATAACAATTTTACCAAGAGACGAACCTAAAATTATATTTTCGTCACCATTTGTCAATTTAACGTCAATAAGTTCGTCGTTTTCCTTTAAAACTATTGCAATTTTTCCACTAGTACGAATATTTTCATAATCCTCAATTAGTGTTTTCTTAACCATACCATTTTTTGTGGCAAAAGCTAAATATTTGTATTCATTGTCTCGCGAAACAGCAATCACAGAATTAATTTGTTCATTCTTTTCAATTTGTAATAGATTGATAATTGGTAATCCTTTGGCTTGTCTACTATATTCTGGAATTTCATACCCTTTAATTCTATAAACTTTTCCCTTATTACTAAAGAATAAAATGTAATCATGAGTTGAAGAATTAATCAAGAATTTAACATAATCTTCTTCGTTTGTAGACATTCCTTTGACACCTACTCCACCACGATGCTGAGCCTTATATGTTTCCGAAGCACAACGTTTAATATATCCTTTATCAGTTAGAGTAATTATAATATTTTCTTCAGGAATCAAAGATTCATCTTCGATATACTCAATAGCCGTCATATCAATATGTGTACGTCTTTCATCTCCAAATCTTTCTTTGATTTCGAGTAATTCTTCCTTAATAATCTGCAATACTTTTTCATCATCAGCCAATATAGCGCGATACTCGTCAATTTTCTTTAATAACTCATCACGTTCAGCTAAGATCTTTTCTTTTTCTAAACCAGTTAATCTTCTTAAACGCATTTCCAATATAGCTTCCGTTTGAATATCGGTTAAGCCAAATTTTTCGATTAACTGTTGTTTCGCGATATCATCACTTTGAGACCCGCGTATGATTCGGATAACTTCATCGATATTATCAAGAGCGATCTTCAAACCGTTCAATATATGTACTCTTTCCTCAGCTTTTGCTAGATCATATTTAGTACGTCTAATAATTATTTCTTTCTGATACTCTACATACTTTGTAATAATGTCTTTAAGTCCAAGAGTTCTCGGTTTACCCTGATCGAGCATCAAGAAATTAATACCATATGTTTTTTGCAATAATGTTAACTTATATAGATTGTTCAAAACTACATTAGCATTAGCATCCTTTTTCAAAGTTATGACTATTTTAATACCATTTTCTAGATTTGTTTCCTCATGCAAATCAGCAATACCATCAATTAATTTATCCCTTACTAATTCACCTATGCGCTCTTGAAAAGCCTTCTTATTAACTTGATAAGGAAGTTCCGTAATTACAATACAACTATGAGAACCATGTTCTTCAATAGCAACCTTACCACGAATAGTGATAGTACCCCTACCAGTCTCATAAGCCTTCTTTATTCCAGAATTACCAAGTATAATCGCTCCAGTTGGAAAATCAGGACCCTTAATATATTGCATCAAACCATCCGTATCAATATCATGATTCTCAATATAAGCAACGCACCCATCTATTACTTCTCCAAGATTATGAGGAGGAATCTCTGTTGCCATTCCAACAGCAATACCCATAGTACCATTAACCAAAATATTTGGAAAACGACAAGGTAAAATAGAAGGTTCTTTGGCTGTTCCATCAAAATTAGGTACAAAATCGATTGTATCTTTCTTTATATCTCTAAGGAGCTCCAACGATAACTTTGACAATCTTGCCTCAGTATAACGCATTGCGGCTGCTCCATCACCATCTAGAGAACCAAAATTACCATGTCCATCTATTAGAACATATCGATAACTAAATGGCTGTGCCATTCTGACCATAGCATCATAGATAGAACTATCACCGTGTGGGTGATAATTACCCATAACCTCACCAACAGTTTTGGCCGATTTTCTAAAAGGTTTATCTGGAGTATAGCCACTCTCATACATCGAATACAAAATACGACGATGAACAGGTTTTAAACCATCGCGCAAATCTGGTAATGCTCGCGCAACTATGACACTCATCGAATATTCCAAAAATGACTGTTTAATTTCATCAACAATATTTGTTTTTAATATACTATCTTCCATCATAACCTCCTAAACATCCAGATTCTCAACATAACCAGCATTCTCAACTATAAAATTACGTCTCGGTTCAACGTTGTCACTCATCAGAAGTTCAAAAGCAGCATCAGCAGCCATTGCATCTTCAACCGTAATCTGTTTTAAAATTCTCTTATCTTTACTCATAGTAGTTTCACGCAACTCGATTGCATCCATCTCTCCAAGACCTTTAAAACGACTAATTTCTCTTTTAGTATTCTCTGGAATTTCTGCTAAAATTTCATTTAGTTCCGCATCAGTTAATGCCAAACGTTGATTTTTACCATAGGTAACTTTGTATAAAGGAGGTTGCGCAGCATAAACATAACCGCCTTCAACTACTGGCTTGAAAAAACGATAGAACAACGTTAAAAGTAATGTTCTGATATGCGCTCCATCGACATCAGCATCAGTCATAATTATGATCTTATGGTAACGTAATTTCGATATATCAAATTCCTCACCAATTCCAGTTCCAAATGCTGTAATCATACTACGAATCTCTTCATTAGCTAAAGCTCGGTCTAATCTCGCCTTCTCGACATTTAAGATCTTTCCTCTCAAAGGAAGAATAGCTTGAGTCATGTAGTCTCTACCATCCTTAGCACTACCACCTGCTGAATCACCCTCGACGATAAAAATTTCACATTCAGACGGATCCTTACTCTTACAATCAGTTAATTTTCCCATAAAATTAATACTGTCAAGTCCACCTTTTCTCCTGGTAATCTCTCGAGCTTTCTTAGCTGCTAGACGCGCTTTTAATGCTGTAGAACATTTTTCTACAATCATTCTTGCTTCGTCAGGATTCTCCATCAAAAATCTTTCAAACCCTTCAGAAAATAGATCTGAAGCGATTTTTCTAACTTCACTATTTCCTAACTTCGTCTTTGTTTGACCTTCAAATTGTGGATCCGGATGTTTACAAGAGATAATCATAGTTAACCCTTCTCTGACATCTTCACCAGTCAACTGTTCGTCACTATCTTTTACTAATTTATTACTACGTGCATAATTATTTATAGTACGAGTAAGTGCTGATTTAACACCATCTTCATGAGTACCACCTTCAACAGTATGAATATTATTAGTAAAAGAATATATATTCGAATTAAACCCATCATTATATTGCATAGCAACTTCTATTATGATACCATTTTGTTCACCTTCGACATATATAACATTATCATGTAATGGTGTCTTATTTTTATTTAACATTTCTACGTATTCGATAATACCACCCATGTAATGATATACAGCGCTCTTATCATCTTCTCTTAAATCTCGTAATAAAATTCTTATTCCTTTATTAAGAAAAGCTAGCTCTCTAAGACGTTGTTCTAAAGTATCGTAATTATATATGGTAGTTTCTTGAAATATCTCCGGATCAGCTTTAAAACGCACCTCTGTTCCAGTATTATCTTCATCACATTCACCTATAATCTGAAGACTACCAACAGGATGTCCCCCATTTTCGAAACGTTGAAAATGAACTTTTCCATCACGATAAACCTTTACTTCTAACCAAGAAGATAAAGCATTTACAACTGATGCTCCAACACCATGTAATCCTCCAGAGACTTTATAACCTCCGCCTCCAAACTTTCCACCAGCATGAAGAACAGTAAATATTGTCTCAATAGTAGATAATCCTGTCTTCTCATTAATTCCAGTCGGCATACCACGACCATTATCACGAACACATATAACATTATTTTTTTCGATAGTAACCTGTATTTCTGTGCAATATCCAGCAAGAGCTTCATCAACTGCATTATCGACAATTTCCCATACCAAATGATGCAAACCTCTTTCACTAGTTGTTCCAATATACATTCCTGGTCTTTTTCTTACAGCTTCAAGACCTTCTAGTACTTGGATGTCACTATCATTGTAATCACTTTTCATAACTTACCTCCTCTACTACCCCATTTATTACAGAAAAAATCTTACTAGACGACTTTAATTCATCTGACACTTTATTTAATTCTGTAGTTGTAACAAAAGTTTGAATTGAATTATCTATAAAAGATAAAATGTTTTTAATTTTAACTTCATCCAATTCACTAAATAAATCATCTAAAATCAAAATAGGAATAACGCCCTTTTGATTTCTAAAAATATCGATTTCAGCCATTTTTAATGAAATAACGGCATTTTTTTGCTCACCTTCTGAACCATAATCTTTTAGATTATAGCCATCAAGAATGAACTCATAATCATCATGATGTATTCCAATATTTGTTTTACCTAATACAATATCCCTTTCTTGTTCCTTTTTATATAGTTGAAGCAATTCATCTTTATTTTTATCATAATAATCCGATCTATAATTCAATCTCAAAGAACTATTTCCCGTTATCTTAGCATAATTATTAGATATATAATCACTAATATCATCGATAAATTGCTTTCTATAATTAAAAATTTTCAGTCCCAATTCAATAAGTTGATTAGTTAGAATATCTAAATAATCAATAGACGCCATTGAATTAGTATATAAAGTTTTTAAGTACATATTACGTTGCTTTAATACTTTATTGTAATAGGTAAGTATTTTCAAATAATCATTGCTGAACTGCGATAATTCAATATTAATCAACTTTCGTCTAGTATTAGGAGTATCTTTTATTAATTTTAAATCCTCAGAAGTAAATAAAACTACATTAATTCGCGAAAGATAATCACTAATCTTATCAATATTAGTGTTATTTATTTTTACTTTCTTCCCATCATTTTTAATAATTACTTTATAATCATCAGTATATTCCGCTTTTACAGTTCCTTCCACTCTTGCTAAATCGCAGTTATTTCTAATAACCACATTCTCTTTAGTACCTCGAAAGGATTTAGTAAATGCTAAAACATAAATAGCTTCAACTATATTTGTCTTCCCCATTCCATTTTGACCAATAATTATATTTTTTGCAGGATTAAAAACAATATCTAATTTTTCATAATTCCGGAAATTTAATAATTTTAAATTAAGTATTTGCATTTTAACCCCCTTTTTTTATAATTTTAACGTATTTTAACATATTTAGGTACTCCCATACATATAATAATTATATCACAATTATAAGCGTTAAAAAAGATTTTTATCTATTAGAAGTCAGTATTTTATCTAAAATAGATAAATAACGAGTTGAACGCAATACTTGATTATTAAAAACACCATATGAAATATCTAAATCCAAAGATACATTATTATTAAAGTTGATAACACAATGTTTTTCAACATTATCAAAATAATAATTATTAATATTTTCTAAACTTATCCAACTGCAACTCTTTAGCCTAGGTGAAGAAGTAGGAAAAAACAAGATTCTTTCATCTTCTTTAATTAAAATTGGCGTTTTATAACGATAACCAGCTATTCTTTTACAACTTAATAATCGACCGTCAATACTACTTCCATAGATTAAACAATTAAATTTAATGATACTATTTGGTCGACGATCGACAATTATCCTTTTATCTCCTTCATAAATCAAAGACTTATTCTCTCCATAAGGTATAATTGCCAAAGTATTTTTATTAATATAATAATTTTTCATAATTCACCCCCTCACTAACGATTTTCTAGACTAGCACACAAAAAAAGAGAAAATTGTCAAATTTTCTCCTAGAAATCTAAAATTAATATGTTTTTATAGGTAAAATTAATTGAATTAATGATTCATCAGTGACAGATTTCAAAACAATAGGCTTTGAATCAGTATTCATAAAAATGTTGACATCTTCATCTTCAAAAGTACGCAAAGCATCCATCATGTATTTTGCACTAAATGAGATAGAAATATTTTCATTATTATTACGTTGAACTTCTAAATGATCTTCTACTTTACCGATTTCTGATGCAAAAGAGCTAATACATAATAAATTATCCTTTGCTTCCATTTTTACGATATTCTTTTCTTTACTTTGAGTCAACAATGCAGCTCTATCTATAGAAGCAAAAAAGGAATTTAAATTAGTGGTAATAATGTGTATAAATTCATTAGGAATAAAATTAGATGTATTAGGATATGTACCATTTAATAGATTAGATTGGAAAAGAAAGTTCTTGTATTTAAACATTATCTTATTTGGAAATATATGAATTTGAACACTTTCTTCTTCATCAGTTATTATTTTATCTAATTCTGAAATATTTTTACCAGGAATAACAATATCTACTGCTTCAGAATAAGGATCGTCTAATATAATTGTCTTTTTAGCAAGACGATATGAATCTGTAGCTACACATTCTAAGGTATTTCCATTTATTTTTATATTAATACCTGTTAATAATGGTCTGGATTCCTGTGTAGATATCGCAAAAATTGTCTGCTTTATCATCTTTTTTATATCACCAGCTGCTAAATTAATATAATTATCTGCCTCTTTCAATTCTATTTGTGGATAATCCATACTATTTAAACAATTCAAATTATATTGACTAGTTTCAGTATATATAATTATTTTTAGATCATCAATTACTTCAAAATTAATAGTATCTCCTGGTAGTTTCTTTATAATATCTAGAATATATTTACTTTGAATAATAATTGTTCCTTCGTTTTCAATCTTTTCGATATCTTCACTTGGAATAAACGATTTTATAGTCAAATCTGAATCACTTGCTGTTAATGACAAACCTTCATTACTTAAGTCGAACTTAATTCCATTTAATATAGGGATTATATTTCTTGTCGATATTGCTCTACTAACATTAGTTAAGTGTTCTAATATTATATTCTTTTTAATAGTAAATTTCATTTATATTCCTTCTTTCTTATAATTTATTATTATTATTAGCGTTGATAATGTTGAAAAGTGTTTATTCCCCTATTCCTTTAGGAAAAAACAGTTAAAGTTTTCAAATTCTATGTTCAAAACTCTTCATTTTTCAACAATTAATTTGCTATTTTATCTTTTATTTCCTTAATTTGCTGTCTTAAAGTTTCATTCGTCTTGTATTCTTGCTCTATCTTATCACAAGAATGGATAACTGTTGCATGATTTCGATTAAATTCGAGTCCTATCCGTTCTATTGTTTCCTCAGTTGTCATTTTACAGATGTACATAGCTATCTGTCTGGCATTATTGATATTAGCCGTTCGCTTTTTACTTTTCAAGTTTTCTACCGTAATATCGAAATATTCAGCAACGGCTTTTTGGATCTTTGTTATATTATTGGTAATATATAGCGAAGTTCCTATATAATCTTTCAATGCTTCTTGGGCAAATTCCAAATTGATTTCCTTTGGAGAATAAATTGCCGTATATGCATATAATCTATTGACGGCACCTTCAAGATGTCTAACATCACTTTCACAGTTATTAGCTATATATTCTAACACTTCCGGTTTAATTAATCTACTAACTTCGTGTCCCGCCATCTTATTTTTTAATATTTTTAGTCTAAGTTCATAATCCGGAGGCATTATATTAACCGTCAATCCCCAAGTAAAACGTGTTCTTAACCTCTCTTCTAATACTTTTAAATCATCCGGCGACCTATCGGAACTAATAATTATCTGTTTATTAAGTCCATGAAGGAAGTTAAAAGTATTAAAAAATTCATCTTGTGTTTTATTCGCGCCACCAAGAAACTGAATGTCGTCGATAATTAACACATCTATATTTCGGTATTTTTCCTTAAAATGTTGTACAACATCATAATTTTCTTCATCCTTTTTTGTTATCCCGATAAAGTCATCGATAAATTTTTCACTAGTTACATACAAAACCGTCTTATCTGAATTTGCTGTAACAAAATTTCCGATAGCGTGCATCAAATGGGTTTTCCCTAACCCACTCTTTCCATATATGAAGAGCGGATTATAGAGCTTTCCAGGTTGTTCTGCAACACCTAAAGCAACTGCTTGAGCTAATCTATTAGAATCCCCTACTACAAAGTTTTCAAACGTATAACTGGGATTTAAATTACTATTAGCATCTTTATAACGCGGTAAAATAGGTTCTTCTTCAATTATTACTTCCTCTTTTATTTCATCCGGTGTAACGACTTCTATATTATATTCTCTTCCTGTAATAGAACTAATAGTCTCTTCCAATAAATCGTCATAAAATTTCGATATATAATCCTTTTTATATTTACTACCAACATCAATTGTTAAAGTGTTATCTGTAAATTTGACTAGTTTAGCATCTTTAAACCAGGTATTAAATGAAATACTGTTAAGTTTACTGTTAATAATATTGAGAAATTGATCCCAAAACTGATCATTATTCATTCAACCACCCCGAACCTATTTTCTAACTAATTAAATTGTAAATCACTTTTGTCGAAAAATAAAGAAATAAATCTAAAAATTAGAGTTTTAAACCATTTTTCAACAATATTTTCAACTTTTTATCCACTATAATATAGGAGAAAATCGAACTTTTCAACATTTTCAACAAATTTTCTTTTTATAAAAACATAAAAAATGAAAAGTTTTTAATTATTAACGTTGAAACCGTTGATAAGTGTCTTTTTCAGCGATAATTCGCGAAAATTTATTGACTTACAAATGTCAATATTATATAATAACTTTGCTTTAGAGATGTGGAGGTGGAGAAAATTATGAAGAGAACTTTTCAACCAAATAATCGTAAAAAATCTAAAAAACATGGTTTCTTTGCACGTAAAAATACAAAAATATTGAAATCGAGAAGAGCAAAAGGACGTAAAATACTTAGTAGATAATCGAAGCCACAATTGTGGCTTTTTATTCTAATTTAGGTGATTATTATATGAAAAAATATGAAACTGTAAAAAAAAAGCGTGAATTCGATGAAATAATCCATCAAGAAAAATGCAAAAAAAACAACTCTTATATTATATATAATAAGGAAAGTAATTATTCTTACCCTCGTTTTGGTATTGCTGTCGGAAAAAAAATTGGTAATGCAGTTACCAGAAATAAAATAAAACGCCAAGTTCGTGATATTATAACTAAAAATAAAAAGTTATTTAAAAATAACCGAGATTATATTATAATAGTAAAAAGAAAGGTTCTATCTTTATCTTATCAACAGATGGAAAGAGAAATGAAAAGCCTTTTACAAGAATAGGTGAATATATGAAAAAAAAGATAATAATTTTAGTTACTATAATGCTTTTAGTAACTACTGGTTGTACAAAGACACTTTCTGATGGCGATAATAACAAAGTTATAAATGAAGAGACCGGGCAGAGTCTTACTTCTAATATACTCTGTTTACCAGAAGATGAAAAGTTACTAGAAACATATAAAGAATATGAAGAATATATGGATGTGGACCTTGATAGTCTATCAACATGTGAAAACATGAAGATATATGAAAGTGAATCATATAATGGATTATGGGTTCAATTTTTTGTACGACCACTTGCTTGGTGTATCATAAAATTAGGAGAATTTGTTGGAAATTATGGTTTATCTGTAATGATAGTTGGATTATTAATTCGCCTTATCATTCTCCCTTTATCAGCTAAATCTGTTAAACAACAAGATAATATGCGAAAAGCTCAACCAGAATTAGAACGTTTGGAAGTTAAATACAAGGATAAAACAGATCAAGATTCGATGATGAAGAAAAGCCAAGAAATGTTGTTAATATATAAAAAATACAACATAAACCCTATGAGTAGTTGTTTAGTATCCTTTATTCAGTTACCTTTGTTCTTCGCTTTCCTTGAAGCGATAAATAGAGTACCTGCTATCTTTGAAAATAATTTCTGGAAATTTCAATTAGGAACGACACCACTTGTTGGTATTAGAAATGGAAATTATTATTATTTCATTCTAATAATATTAATCGTCGTATTTACAGCACTATCATTTAAGAATAGCATGAACTCGATAGTTGGAAGTTCTGAACAGATGAAACAAACTAAATTTATGATGATTTTTATGACGGTATTTATTGGAATAGCATCAATTCAGTTGCCGTCAGCAATAGCGTTATATTGGGTTGTTACAAATGCATTCAATGTTGTTCAGACTTTGATATTGAAAAAGCGAGGTAGTTAGTATGAATATTGTTGTTTTTGAAGGAAAAGAAGAAAAGGAAGTATTAAATAAGGCTTTAAGTGAGTTAAATATCTTGGAAGATGATTGTTTATATTATTTTGAACATGAAAAAGTAGGGTTATTGAAAAAAGATGTAGTAAAGATTAACATAGTTAAACTCGAAGATGTTGCAACGTATATAAAAGATTTTTTATCTTCTTTACTTGAGAATATGGGACTCGATGTTGATATAGAAACTCGAATTCGTGAAAAGCAGATTTCGATCAAGATGTTTTCTAATAAGAATAGTATTCTAATCGGAAGAGGTGGACAGACTCTTCAAGCATTAACTACAATAGTTAAACAAGTTGTATATAATAAGATAAAGAATTATCCTTATATTATATTAGATGTTGAAAATTATAAGGAAAAACAAGAAAAATATTTAGAGCGTCTAGCTAAAAACATCGCCCGTGATGTTGCTAGATCTAAAGTTGAAGTAGCATTAGAAAATATGAATTCTTATGAGAGAAGAATAATTCATAACGTATTATCTAATGATAAACGTGTATATACCATTAGCGAAGGTGAAGAACCACATCGACATGTAATAATCAAGCCTAAAGAGGATTAGTCCTCTTTTTTCTTTTTATTTATAATGTGTTATAATACGAACGGAGTGAGAAATATGAATGAAAATATCTGTGCAATATCGACCGCATTAGGGATAGGGGCTATATCAATAGTTCGTTGCAGTGGACCTGATGTAATTGCAATTGTCGATAGAATATTTAGTGGAAAAAATTTAAATGAAGTTCCAAGTCATACGATTCATTATGGCTATATTGTTGATAATGGTGAAAAAATCGATGAAGTATTAGTTAGTGTCATGCGTGCGCCAAAAACTTTCACTAAGGAAGATATCGTCGAAATAAACTGCCATGGCGGAATAACTACGACAAATAAAGTATTAGAAATATTACTATTAAATGGCTGTCGTCTAGCGGATCCAGGGGAATTTACTAAAAAAGCCTTCTTAAATGGACGCATCGATCTAGTAGAAGCCGAGAGCATAAATGATCTTATAGAATCAGAGACTGAAGAATCGCGTAAATATGCGATGAATCGCCTCGAAGGTAATCTATCACAGTTGATTGTTAAAGACCGCCAGAAAATATTAGAATTACAAGCAAAATTAGAAGTTAATTATGATTATCCAGAATATGATGCACCAGATATGACTCATGAATTAGTACGAAGTGAATTATCTGAAATAAAAAGAGATTTATCAGATTTATTAAAGAATGCTCAAAACGGACGCCTATTAAAAAATGGAATTGACGTTGCTTTAGTTGGAAGGCCGAACGTTGGAAAGAGTAGTATTCTTAATCACCTTTTAGATGAAAATAGGGCCATCGTAACTGATGTTGCTGGAACTACCAGGGATATTATCGAAGGTAAGATAAGTATTTCTGGAATACATATTAATCTTATCGATACTGCTGGAATTCGTAAGACTGACGATGTAGTAGAAAAGATAGGAGTCGATAAAAGCCTTGAAGTATTAAAAAATGCGGATTTAATCATATATGTTTTGAGTAATAATGATGAATTAACAGCAGAGGATATTACTCAATTAACCGCTATTAAAAATGTTAAAAAGATTGTATTTATCAACAAATGTGATTTAGAAGATAAAATAGACTTAGATAAATTAGACGGGGAAATCATCGTCAGAGGAAATACGGTTTCTCCTGAAGGACTGGATCCATTAAAAGCAAAAATAGCTGAATTATTTAACTTTTCGGAAATCAAAAGTAAAAATTATAATTATCTTTCTAATGCGCGTGAAATCTCTCTTGTCCGTCAAGCCGTTCAAGCAATTGATAGTGCTTTAACAGGAGTCGAAGAAGAAATTCCTCTTGAGATGATTTCTGTAGATATTAAATCGGCATTTGATAGTTTAGGGGATATATTAGGAGTAACCTATAAAGATGAATTACTAGATGAATTATTTTCAAAATTTTGTCTCGGAAAATAGAAAGGAGAATTCTATATGCAATATGACATTATCGTTGTTGGTGGTGGACATGCCGGATGTGAAGCCGCTAATGCCAGTGCTCGTCAAGGATTTAAAACAGCGCTTATAACAGCTAATATAAAAAATATTGCTGACATGCCGTGTAATCCATCTATTGGTGGAACTGCTAAAGGAATTGTAGTTCGTGAGATCGATGCTTTAGGTGGACTTATGGGACGAGTAGCTGATATTTCTCATATCCAAATAAAGATGCTTAATAGTGGGAAAGGACCAGCAGTGAAAAGTTTACGTGCTCAAGGGGATAAAGTATTATATCCTCAAAACATGTTGAAGGCTTTAAAAGAAAATGAAACATTAGACATCATTGAAGATATGATAGAAGATATCTGCGTTGAAAATGATACAGTAACGGGTGTTATTACGAAAAATGGAAAGAGATATGATTGCAAATGTTTAATTTTAACGACGGGAACCTATCTAAAAAGTAAAATTCTCATTGGATCGACTAATAAAGAAGAAGGTCCTCATGGTGAAGAATCTTGTAAATTCTTAAGTGATAAATTAAGATCGTTAGGTTTTGAAATTCAGCGTTTAAAAACCGGGACACCTCAACGTATAGATCCAAACACTGTTGACTTTTCTAAATTAAAGGAAGAATGTGGTGATCCAACACCTTGGACATTTAGCTTTGATCTAGATCCTTGCTATGATGTAAATAATCAGAGAAAATGCTACTTAGTGTATACGAATGCTGAAACCCATCGCATAATTCGCGAAAATTTAACTAAATCAGCAATGTATGGAGGATATGCCGAAGGAATTGGCCCACGCTATTGTCCGTCCATAGAAGACAAGATTGTCCGTTTTGCCGATAAAGAGAAACATCAATTATTTTTAGAACCTGAAAGTAATTTTTATCCTGATTTATACTTACAAGGATTTTCGACTTCGATGCCAATCGACGTACAGGAAAAAATGGTTCATAGTTTAGAAGGGCTTGAGAACGCTAAAATTTTAAAATATGCTTATGCGATAGAATATGATGCTATTAATCCAATGCAGTTACAACCGTCTTTGGAAACAAAACTGATAAAAAATTTATTTACCGCTGGTCAGATAAACGGGACAAGTGGCTATGAGGAAGCTGCTGGTCAAGGAATTATTGCTGGAATAAATGCTGGTAGAAAACTTAAAGATGAAGAACCGCTAATTTTACACCGTAATGAGGCCTATATTGGGGTATTAATCGATGATTTAGTTACTAAGGGAACTAAGGAACCATATCGTCTTCTAACTTCACGAGCCGAATATCGCTTGTTGTTACGTCATGACAATGCTGATTTACGTTTGAGAAAATATGGATATGAAAGTGGCTTAATAAATGATGAACAGTATCAAAGATTGAAAAAAAAGGAAGAAGATATAGCATCATTAGAAAATGAACTTGAATCAACAACAATCAATTACAATGACTTTTCAAACAATATTCAACAAATTATTGGTGAAGTATCGGACAATACTGGATACAACTTGAAATATCTATTAAAACGCCCAGAAATAAAGATTAATGATTTAAAAAATTATTTAAAACATACTTATTCTGATGAAATATACAATATTGTCGAAATATCGATCAAATATGAAGGTTATATTGCTAAAACTTATAAAGAAGTCGAGAAGCTATTGAAATTGGAAAGTAAGAAGATTCCTAAAGATATTGATTATTCAAAGATTAAAAATCTAGCAAGTGAAGCTCGTCAAAAATTAGCGCTCGTTCGCCCTCAAACAATTGCTCAAGCTACTCGTATAAGCGGAGTAAACCCTGTTGATATTTCCATACTATCTATATATTTAAAAAAGGAATATAGTAAGGATGTAGCAGATGAATAAACAAGAATTTTATGAAAGTATAAAAGAATTTAATATTGAAATAACTGATGATAAAATAGCTCAAGTAGATAAATATATAGATTTTTTGATTCAATATAATACTCATACCAATTTAACATCAATAAAAGACAAAGACGATATCTATTTAAAACACTTCTATGACTCGTTAACTATTTTAAAATCAATTGATTTAAATGAGTATAAGACATTACTAGATGTCGGTTCCGGAGCCGGATTTCCAGGGATTGTTATCAAAATATTCTTTCCTCACCTTGATGTAACCTTGCTCGATTCTAATAATAAGAAAATAACTTTTTTGAACCAAGTAATTGAATTACTTCAATTATCCAATATCAAGACAATCCATACTCGTGCCGAAGAATACGCTCATCAGAATCCCGATAAATATGATATTGTAACTGCTCGTGCTGTTAGTTCATTACCAATGTTAGCAGAACTATGTCTGCCACTGACTAAGATAAATGGGTATTTCATCGCTTTAAAAGGGGATAGTAGCGATGAAATAGAGCAAGCATCAGATATAATTAGTAAGCTGAATGCGGTAATAGTAGATATAAAAAAATTTAATCTTCCTATCGAAAATAGCCGAAGAGCCATTATTAAGATTCAGAAAAAATCGGCGACTCCAAAAGGATATCCAAGACGATATGATCAAATAAAAAAAGCATTGAAAAACCAAAGAAAATAAAGTAATATATAATTATATAGAATAGATAGGGGATTGTTTCATGAAAATGGAATCACAGATACGTTTAATTAATATTGAACAGATTATTCCAAATCGCTTTCAACCGCGACTTCAGTTTGATCAAGAAGGACTTACTGATCTGGCAAATTCAATTGTTGAACATGGAATAATCCAACCATTAGTACTTCGAAGAGTTGGCGATAAATTTGAAATAATAGCTGGAGAGAGACGTTATAAAGCTGCACAAATAGCTGGTTTAACTACTGTTCCTGCGATAATTACGGATTTAGATGATAATGAGAGTGCAGAAGTAGCAATAATAGAAAATACGCATCGTCGCAATCTCTCTGCAATCGAAGAAGCTAAATCGTATAAAAAATTACTTGATCGTCGATATGTCACTCAAGATCAACTTGCAAAGAGATTAGGTGTATCCCAGTCGACTATAGCTAATAAGATTCGCCTTCTAACACTTGATGAAGCTGTTCAGGATGCATTAATTAATGAAAAAATAAGTGAACGTCACGCTCGAAGTTTACTTCGCGTTACCGATAAACTAAAACAAGTCGAATTATTGAATAAAGTAATTCAAGAACGTTGGCCTGTCCGTCGATTAGAAGAGGAAATAGACCAAGTATTAAATAGTTATAAGAATAACAAAAATTATGTTGGCGGCATTAACGCTAATAGCAAAATAGATGTCAATGTAAATGACATTATGAATAATGCGACTGATTTATTAATTGACAATAATCAGCCTTCTTATAGCTATAATGTAAAAGATAATGATACAACACCTAAGAAAGAGTCCTTATTTTTTAACAATCTTGAAAATGAAGCAGCAAATATGGATACTTCTTTAAATTTTGGGTTTAACCCCTTTAAAACGGCAAAAGTGGCACCTCAAGATGTCGTCCAAGAGTACGAGTTGTTAGATAGTGACGACGATGATGTAGAAGATAATAGTATGCCGACTAAAGAAGAAATTAAACCGGAAATCCCTGAAGAAAAATATGAGACAATGGATGATGTCATTGCTGGTATCAAAAAAATTATTAAGACTGCTCAGACTAATGGAATTCACATTAATACTGAGGAATTTAGTTTTGATAAACTATATCAAGTAGTTGTAAAAATTGACAAATAAAATCAGGAATTATTCCTGATTTTTTTTGTTTGAAAGATATGCCAAATGCGTGCCATCGATAAAATAGAATAAGGTTTTTGCTGTCTGGTCATATTTACCGGATATCGGATCCATTGGTATAGCAACGACATTATCTGGCATAGTATACCAAGATGTATCAGGATCTTTATTACTTTCGTAAAACTCAACGGTATCTAACCATATATTTTTGATAGCTTTAGAATAACTTTTATCGACATTTGCATTATTATCATCGCCAGCCCACACTAACATCAATACATCTTGATTATAACCTGCAATCCAATAATCATTATCGGTAGTACCACTTTTTAAAGCATATTTCCTACTTAATTTACCATTTAAATATAATACTGTTGGAGAGTAATAATCGACATAAGAATAATTATAAGTATTAGTCATCATCTCATTGAGAATATACGTTATTGATTCATCTAAAACTTGTTTTGCATCCTCCTTATGTTGATATAAGAGATTTCCGTTAATATCTTCGACCCTTTCGATAAAGTATAATTCGTTTTTCTCTCCTAGATTTGCTAGTGTGCTATATGCAGTAGCATAATCCAACATATTAATATCCGCAGCACCCAATGCAAGAGAGGGATTGGCAGATAAATTTTCTTTTAAACCAGCACTTTTTAATGTGTTTACTAAAGTGTCTTCTCCTAAAAACAAATGGGTTTTTACAGCAAAAATATTATCGGAATAGGCAAGAGCAGCGCTCATAGTTATATCTTTATTTCCATATGTATCACCATAATTGGTTGGAGAATATGTCTTATTTTCCGAAAAGACAAAAGTAGTTTCTTCTGATTTAAATGTAGTAGCTGAAGTCATACCATTATTTAAAGCAGCATAATACAAAAATGGTTTTATCGTCGAACCTACCTGCCTTTTAGACTGAGTAACTCTATTATATTGGCTTACTGCATAATTTTTACCTCCAGCGAGTGCAAGCACTTTTCCCGTATTCGGATCAACTACAATACTGGCAATTTGCACATCATCATCTTCCGAATTCGCCTTTATCGACTCTTCCATTTTCGTCTGTGTATCGATATCTAAATTGGTAAAAATTCGAAGACCACCGGCTTCAATTAACGATTGGGGAATAGCATCAATACTATAAAGTTCTTCGATAACAGCATCATGATAATACATCAATGTATCGAGGTTATTTGACTGGTGTTTACCATATAAGACGACATTCTCTAAGTCAAGACTATCATATTCTTCCTGTGAGATAACCTCATTTTCTAAAAGAGCAGCAGCAACTATTTTGCTTCGTTTCATACATGCTTCAAAATTTGATATGGGATTATAATTATTAGGACTTTTGGGAATTCCTGCTAAAATAATTGCTTCTTCCCTTGAAAGAGAGGAAATATCCTTATTAAAATAATAATTAGCAGCATCTTTAACCCCATATATTCCTTGACCAAAATATATAGTATTCAGATATCCTTCCAATATCTCATCTTTTTCATAATGTGTTTCAAGTCTAATTGTTAAAAAAGCTTCTTCTATTTTCCTTTGCCAAGTTTGATCAAAAGTCAAAAAAAGATTCTTGACATATTGTTGCGAAATTGAAGAAGCACCAGCAACAATTTTTCCAGCTTTAATATTATTTACCATCGTCTGAGCAATTCTTAAAATATCAAAACCCTTATGCTGATAAAAATGCTGATCCTCAATAGCAATTATATAGTCCTTTAATTTACTATCGATATTATCCAATCCGATCCATTCACTATTAGCTGATCCCTGATAGATCACATTATCTTTATTATCATATATATAATAAGAATTTGCTGTGTTTAATTCGATCGCTGGTGTAAAATACGCATAAATATAAAGCCCACTAATCGAAACGCATCCAATAATTCCTAAGAATAAGAACAACTTCAAAACTTTTTTCACTTTGCTCACATGTACTCACCATTTACTATAATGAGACAAAAAATGATAAATATGATAAAATAATGCGCAGGTGAAGATATGAAAGAATTAAAATATACTCTCTATACCAATAATAATGTTGTAACCCAAGAAAAATGCCGATATTACGAAAAAAATAATACTATTTATTTCAAAGCTAACAACGAATTATATGAATATTCATTATCTGATCATATTTTGCATAAAAAGAATACTGAATCTCATATTAGTATTCATATCGATAAGGAATTAATAATTATAAAACTTTTGAAAGAAAACTATGCTTTTGAAATGCCGATAACAAATGTTACACACCAAATTACTGAATCAAACATAAAAATAGAGTATACTTTTATAAGTGATGAGGAAAATACTAATTGTATAATTATCGAATTATAGGTTAAATTTTATTGACATCACTATATATTATGATAAAATTATTATTGTTTTAGATATCAATGACATTTTCTTGCGTTAATGCATATAATGTTTTGATAAAAATAATGGGAGGATTTAATTTGAAAACACCAAAATTGACTAGTGAAGAACTAGAACAAATGTCATATACGGACGTTGCTAATTTAATCTTAACACATAATGGAAAAAAGATGAAAATTCAAGATTTATTTTCAAAAGTAATTGAAATGATGAATTTACCAGAAAGTTATTTTGAAAGTAAAATAGGGGATTTTTTTGCTTTATTATCGACAGATAAAAGATTTATAATGCTCGAAAAAGGGTATTGGGATCTTAGAATAAATCATAGTAATAAAATCGTCATCGATAATGACGACGATGAAGAAGAGGATTTAATTGTTTCATCAGAAGAAATGGATTCACCTGAAGATGATGAAATTAATGATGACGAAATCAATTATGATGATGATACTGTTGAGGATGAAGATGATGATGACGATTTAAAGGATTTAGTAATACTCGACGAGAATGATGATCAAGAAATGATGTAGCCAAACTCTTCTTGTATTAAAGAAAAGAGGTAATTATATGCTCGAAAGACTGGAAATAATTAAGGAAAGATACGATGAAATAGAACATATGTTAGTCGATCCGGAAATAATAAGTGATTATAACAAAATGTTAGAGCTTTCGAAAGAAAAGAGTTCATTAGAAGAAATAGTAGAAAAGTATGCTGAATATACAAATCTTACAAATGAAATTTCTGAACTTAAGCAATTAGTAAATGATGCCGAAATGGGCGAGATGGCGAGTGCTGAGCTCGAAACAGAAAATGAGAAGTTAGAAAGTCTTAAGAAAGAATTGGAAATATTATTAATTCCAAAAGATGAAAATGACGGAAAGAATATAATAATGGAGATTCGTGGAGCAGCTGGTGGTGACGAAGCGAATATTTTTGCAGGAGACCTTTACCGTATGTATACTCGCTATGCTGAAAAACAAGGTTGGAAAACTGAGGTAATAAATGAAGTTGAGGGAACAGCTGGTGGATACTCACAAATAGAGTTTGCTATCAAAGGTGAAAATGTCTATTCGAAATTAAAATTTGAAAGTGGTTCTCATCGTGTACAACGTGTTCCAGAAACTGAATCGCAAGGACGAATTCAGACGTCTACTGCAACGGTAGCAGTCATGCCAGAGGCTGAAGATATCGATTTTGAACTTGATATGAACGAGATAAGAGTCGATATTACAAGAAGTAGTGGTTGTGGCGGACAAGGAGTCAATACTACGGACTCAGCGGTTAGATTAACTCATATTCCTACTGGGATAATTGTCTATAGTCAGACCGAAAGAAGTCAGATAAAAAATAAGGAAAAAGCTATAAAGATTATGAAAACACGTCTTTATGACTTACGCCTTCGTGAACAAGAAGAAGCTCTTGGAAAAGATCGTCGTAATAAAATAGGAACTGGCGATCGTGCTGAAAAGATAAGAACATATAATTACCCACAAAATCGTGTAACAGATCATCGAATTGGCTTAAGTATTATGGAGTTAGATCGTGTAATGGATGGCAACTTAGATCCGATAATCGAAGCCCTAATAACTGAAGATCAACGTCGAAAATTAGAAAATGAATAAACCTGATAATATAACCGACAATGATTGGCGTTTATTAAATAAAAAGTATAAGAATATCACAAGAATTGTGCATAAAATCGAAAAAGGATATCCAGTTCAATATTTGATAGGTGATGTGTCATTTTATGGCTATAATATAATGGTTAATAAAAATGTTTTAATTCCTCGTTTTGAAACGGAAACACTTGTAGAAAAGACGATAAAATACCTCAGAGAAAAGACGCTGGAAGATGTTGATGTATTAGATATTGGAACGGGTTCTGGATGTATATCCATTGCTTTAAAAAAGGAACTACCTTCATTAAAGATTACTGCAATAGATATTTCTTCCAAAGCAATAAAAATCGCCAAGAAAAATGCCAAGAAAAATAATGTAAAAATTAATTTTATTCATAAGAATATATATAAATATAAACCAGTAAATAAATATGGGTTGATAATTAGTAATCCCCCATATTTAAAATATAATGAAAGAGTTGATCGTCAAGTATTATTTGAGCCCAAAAAAGCTCTATATGCCAAGAACAATGGACTAGAATATTACGAATATATTATAAAGAAAGCTTCTAGATACCTCTGTTCTAAAGGAATTATAGCCTTTGAAATCGGATATGACCAAGGTGAGTATTTAAAAAAGTATGCTAAAAGTTATTTTCCTGATGCTATAATTACCGTTGAAAAAGATCTTTCCAATAAAGATCGCTATTTATTTATAATTAATGATTAAAAATAAAAATATTACCCCATAACATAAATAGAAAGGGTAATATTTTTTATGAAAAAGATTTTAGTTATAGTAGCATTTTTAATAATTGTAGCAATTAATTTTAATAGTAGTGACATAATTATTCCAAACGAAGCAATTCGTTTTAGAATAATCGCTAATAGTAACAGCATCGAAGATCAACTAATTAAGAACAACTTAGAAAAAGAATTAGAATCCTATCTCTTTGAATTGACAAAATCGAGTAAAGATGCAATTGGTGTAAAAGAAAGTTTAATCAAAGAAATTGATAATATTAACTCTTTTGTCGATAATTATTTATCAACAAATAACATATCTGAACACTACGAAATTTCCATTGGTAATAATTTTTTTCCAACAAAAAAATACAAAGGAATTACTTATGAGTCCGGTTATTATGATTCAATAGTGGTAACTTTAGGTCACGGTCAAGGATTGAATTGGTGGTGTGTAATATATCCGCCATTATGTTTAATCGATGAGGATGAGTATACTAATGTTGAATATACTTCATTAGTTGAAGAACTTCTAAACAATTATAACTTGTAAAAAAATGTAAATTGGCTAATCATATGTTGACTTCCCTTAGCATAGAGTCTATAGTAAAATAGTAAAATTCTATGAAAGGTGAAATTATGAAAAAATTGATTATTGAAGGCGGAAGAGAGTTAAGTGGTGAGATTAAGATAAGTGGTGCTAAAAACAGTGTTGTTGCTTTAATTCCTGCTGCTATATTAACTGACGGGAAATGTGTTATTCGTAACGTACCGAATATATCCGATGTCAACATTTTATTAGAAATGATGCAAGAACTAGGTTCCATAGTAACTTTTGAAAACGAAACAGTAACTATTGATAACAGAAACGTAAAAAATTGTCGTATAAATGAAGAATATGCTAGTAAAATTAGGGCATCTTATTATTTTATGGGAGCACTATTAGGAAAATATCATCACGCTGAAATAGCTTATCCAGGGGGATGTATAATTGGTAGTAGACCTATTGATTTTCACCTAAATGCATTTACAAAAATGGGGACTAAAGTTGAAGAAGAAGACGGAATTTTTAAACTAGACGTCGATAATTTGCATGGTATAGATATTTTCTTTGATTTTCCTTCTGTAGGTGCGACGATAAATGTCATGATAGCTGCAGTAAAAGCTAAAGGGCGTACGCGAATAATGAATGCTGCTTGTGAGCCAGAAATTGCTAATGTTGCTTCATTTCTATCGTCAATGGGAGCTAAAATTTATGGTGCTGGAACATCGACAATAATTATCGATGGAGTAGATACTTTAACTGATGGCTATATCGATGTAATACCTGATAGAATAGAAGCTGGTACATATCTAATAATTGGGGCCCTTCTTGGAAATAATTTAACAATTACAGGTATTATTGAAGAGCATCTTCATTCGCTCCTATTTAAACTCCGTGAAGCTGGAGTACAATTAGATGTGAAAAACGACAGTATTACGATAAATCGTAATGAAAATTTAAAAGCAGTTAATATTAAAACGACTGTTTATCCGGGTTTTCCTACAGATCTTGGTCAACCGATGAGTACATTCTTAACGCAATGTTCAGGAGAATCATTATTCGAAGAGACGATTTATGAAAACAGAATGCGACATATTCCGCATTTAAATAATATGGGAGCTGACATTAAGTCCTTTGACAAGACGGCGATAATTAAAGGAAAGACCAAATTAGTCGGAAGAAATGTCAAAGCTACGGATTTGCGTGCTGGTGCATCAATGCTAGTTGCTGGTATGATTGCATCGGGGACGACTATTATATATAACATTGAGCATCTTCTCCGTGGCTATGAAAGAATTGTCGATAAACTAGATAAAGTCGGGGCTTATATTCAATTAGTTGACGATTAAAATATTGATTTTTTTGAGAATTATGCTATACTAGACAAGTAATGAATTTCTATAACTTAATTAAGTTATGGCGGAAGGAGGATTTAGATGAAAGCAAATATACATCCAAATCAAGTTATGTGTACTTTTAAATGTACTTGTGGAGCAACATTCCAAGCTATGAGTAATAAAGAAGAGCAAATGGTTGAAGTTTGTAGTGAATGTCATCCATTCTATACAGGTGCTCAAGGAAAACATAAAAAGCGTGGAAAAGTAGAACAATTCAATAAAAAATATAATCGTGATTAAAATGGCAATATCGCCATTTTTTTTGTCTAATTATTTAAATGTTGTCTAGCTAAAAACAAACTGTGCTATAATCATAGTAGGTGAATTAAATGGGAAAAGTTTCATATTTAGTAAAACGTATCTGTAAGATGGACTATAAGAATTTCTTCAAAACAATAGATGATGTTCATCAGAAAAATGGTAAAAATAAAATATCTATCTTCTTTGATGTCGTTAATTGTGGCTTAAAATATCAAGCTGGATATATCGATTATTATCAATTTGAGATGTTCAAGATGAATAAGGAGGAACGTAAAACAGTAGTTACTCGTGGAATAAATAATCGTATAACTAAAGAATATAACGATATGTCTTATGCTTATAAATTCGAAGATAAGGCGTTATTTAATAAAATCTTCGATGAATATCTAAATAGAGAATGGATTTATCTCGATGATAACTATGATGAATTTGAAAAATATTTAAAAGGAAAAGAATATGTTATTGTAAAACCACTATCATTATCTTGTGGCAAAGGAGTCGAAAAAATTAAAGTTTCGGATTGGAATCCTAAAGAACTATACGATCATCTTATTTCTAATAAACAGCTTCTTGTAGAAGATGTTGCAATTCAAAATAAGGTATTAAACGAGATTTATCCATATTCGGTAAATACTTTACGAATTGTAACATTAAATAAAAAGGTCGTTGCAGCATTCTTAAGAATCGGAAATCATCACAATGTCGTCGATAATTTTAACCATGGAGGAATGGTTACAACTATTGATATCGAAACCGGAGAGATAAAATTTCCAGCAATTGATAAAGCCGGTAATGTCTATCGAGTACATCCTGAGACAAATGCCCCAATCGTCGGTTTAAAAATCCCAATGTGGGAAGAGGTTATAAAACTATGTCAAAAAGCTTGTGATGTAGTTCCAGAGCTTGGATATGTCGGTTGGGATGTATGTCTAGGCGAAGAAAAACCATTCTTAATCGAGGGAAATGACTTCCCAGGACACGATTTATACCAATTACCAGTTCATCGTGACGGTAATATAGGACTTTTGCCAGTATTTGAAAAAGCAATGAAAGAAGGTAAAGAATGCGCATAGGAATAGCTACTGATCATAATGGAGTAGAAGAAAAGAAAGCGATTATCATTTTTCTAAAAGAAAATAATATTGAGGTCATAGATTATAGCACTGATAATACACCGACCGACGATTATCCTGATTTTGCTAAGAGAGTAGCAGATAATATCGTAGCAAAGAATATTGATCTAGGTATATTGATGTGTGGAACCGGAATCGGAATGTCTATAGCAGCTAATAAAATTAAAGGAATTCGTTGTGCCAAAGTAGCTAGTGAGGATGAAAGCTTTCTCGCCAGAAGTCACAATGATGCAAATATTATCAGTCTAAGCTATAAACTCGACATTGATACACTAAAAAAGATAATCTGGAAATTTATCGAAACGCCTTTTTCTGATGAGGAACGTCATCAGAGACGAATTGAAAAAATAAAGAGAATTGAGGAAATATCATGAATGTCGAATTCTTTATTTATGCTTTTTCCGTTCTTTTATGTACATTTGCTGTCTCTGGTATTAATTTTGATAATTTTATCAAGAAAAATCACATTTGGGAGGCTAGAATATT